>JAPLRA010000019.1 GCA_026399445.1 Sulfuritalea sp. | reverse complement strand
GAGGAGCGCCGGCTGATGTACGTCGGCATCACCCGGGCGCAGGCAAGCCTGACGGTGACCTGGTGCGAGCGGCGCAAACAGGGTCGGGAATGGATGCCGCGCGAGCCTTCGCGTTTTATTGTCGAAATGGGCGAGGCGGCACAGAAAGCTTCGGAACAAAGGAACACGGTACCCGATGTCGATACCGCCCGCGCCAAGGCGAGCGCTTTGCGGGCCATGTTCGCCGCAAAGCCGTAGCCAGTCGCGGCAAGAAAAAAGGGACCGCAAGCGGTCCCTTTTCGATGCAGTGCCAGCCTCGCGGCGGCCGGTTACTTCGCCGCGGGTTCCTTGAAGCTGGCGCCCGACTTGTTCGCCATATAGACAATGGTGCGCGCCAGTTCGGTATCGTTGGCATCCGAGCCGCCTTTTGGTGGCATGGCATTCTTGCCGGCGATGGCCGATTTCAACAAGCCGTCAAGTCCCAGCGCGATACGCGGCGCCCAGGCGCCCTTGTCGCCCAGCTTCGGCGCGTTGGCGACGCCGGCGTCATGACATGCGGAACAGGCCCCCTTGTAGATCTGCTCGCCGCTGCGTGCGCCGCCGCCGGCAGCCACCGGCGCCGCGATTGTTACCGCGGCTACCGGCGCGATGCGAAGCTTGATTGCTTCCGCGTCGACCGGTTTGCCGCCGCCCTTCACCGCATTCGCGATCGACACCAGCGCGACCACCGTGGCGACGCCGCCGAGGGCGATCACCAGGCCCCAGGACATGATTTTCTGTAAACTGAATTCGGAATCTGTAGTGGTAGACATGAATGATCCTGTTCGTTGGCTGAATTTTGGCGAAGTATAGCCAATCCCGCGTGAGGCAGCGGTAAAATGCGCTTCGGCCATTCGGGTCGATCCACAGCGCGCTCGTAGCTCAATGGATAGAGTACTGGCCTCCGAAGCCAGGGGTTGTGGGTTCGATCCCCGCCGAGCGCGCCACTTCCTTTTTCCCTATTCGCGAATCGCCTGGAACCTCGCCAGGGTGCGCGCTCGCGCTACGGCGTGGTCTATCACCGGCACCGGATAGTCCTGGCCGATATGGACGCCGCAGGCAGCTTGCTCTGCGGTGCTCATCCGCCACGGCGCATGAATGAACTTCTGTGGAACATTCGAAAGTTCCGGTACGTAGCGGCGAATGAAGCGGCCCTCGGCGTCGAATTTTTCCGATTGCGTGATCGGGTTGAAGATGCGGAACCAGGGCTGCGCATCGCAGCCGGTGGAAGCCGCCCATTGCCAGCCGCCATTGTTGGCGGCGAGATCGAAATCGAGCAGCTTTTCGGCGAACCAGGCTTCGCCCTGCCGCCAGTCGAGGCCGAGGTCCTTGGTCAGGAACGACGCGACGACCATGCGCAGGCGATTGTGCATCCAGCCCGTGGCAGTCAGTTGGCGCATCGCGGCATCCACCAGCGGGTAGCCGGTGCGGCCCGCGCACCAGGCCGCGAACAGGTCGGGCGCCGCGTCCCAGCGCAGTGCGTCGAAAGCCGGCTTGAAGCACTGCGTCGCGACACGCGGGTGGTGCCAGAGAATGGCGTGATAGAAGTCGCGCCAGATCAGTTCGGAGAGCCAGGTTGACGCACCCCTCCCCGCCTGTGCGTGCGCATAGGCAGCAAGCTGGCGAATCGAGATCGTGCCGAAACGCAGATGCGGCGATAGGCCGGACGTGCCCCCGAGGGCCGGGAAATCGCGTGTCGCAGCGTAGTCGTCGATGCGCTCGATGAAGTCGCGGAACAGGGCTTGCGCCCCGCTCATGCCGGTGGGCAGGCCAAGTTCGCTCAGGTCCGTTGGTTCGAAGCCGAGGTCTTGCAGTTCAGGCAGTGGTTCGGCTCCGGGTGGCGGTGCCAGACGGGCTGCGTATTCCTCGACCGGCCACGGCTGCAGGTCCGCCGGGGCGAGCCGCTTCAGCCACGCATTCTTGTACGGCGTAAATACCGAGAAGGGCGTGCCGCCTTGCGTCATCACCTCGCTGCGCTCGAAAATCACCTGATCCTTGAAATCGATAAAGTCGGCGTTGGCGAGACGGCGATTTACCTCTGCGTCGCGGGCGATGGCCGCCGGTTCGTAGTCGCGGTTGGCGTAAACCTCGCTGACTCCGAGTTCGGCGGCGAGCCGAGGAATTTCGACGACCGGATCGCCATGACGCACGATCAGTGCGCCACCCATTTCGCGCAGCGCGGCGTCGACTTCCTCGACCGCGCGCAGGATGAACTCGACGCGCCGGTCGCGGCGCGGCAGCCGATCGAGGATCGTCGTGTCGAAGACAAAAACGCAAAAGACCCGTCCATGCGCTTTCAGCGCCTGATGCAATGCGGCGTGGTCATGCAAGCGCAGATCGCGACGGAACCAGACAAGAGCGGCGGACATGGAGTGATTGAACGGGGTACTCGGGAACGGACTGACAGATTACAATAGCGGCACTTTCATGGACACCGTCAGTCTCGCCAACCACTTTCTGATCGCCATGCCCGCCATGGCCGACCCGAATTTTTCCCGCACACTGACCTTTATCTGCGAGCACAACGCAGACGGCGCCATCGGCATTATCGTCAATCGTCCGATGGACATGAACCTCGCCGGGTTGTTCGATCGCGTCAGCATTCCCCTCGACAACGAACAGATCGGAGCGCGTTTCGCCGCGCTGCCGGTCTATTTCGGCGGACCGGTGCAGACCGATCGCGGCTTCGTGTTACACCGGCCGGCGGGGCAGTGGCAGTCTTCGCTGAATGTCAGCGACCAGCTCGCGCTGACCAGCTCGCGCGACATCCTTCAGTCCATGGGCAGCACCGGCGAGCCGGCCGAGGTGCTGGTCAGTCTCGGCTATGCCGGCTGGACGGCCGGACAGCTGGAGTGGGAGCTGTCGCAGAACGCCTGGCTGACCGTGGCCGCCGATGCCGCCATTGTTTTTGACGTGCCGGCCGAAGAACGTCTGCCTGCCGCAATGCAACTGCTCGGCATCGATTTCGCCAACCTCTCCGAAGTGGCCGGCCATGCCTGACGGCTCTGTGCTCGCTTTCGATTTCGGCATCAAACGCATCGGCGTCGCCATCGGCACCCAGCTCGATACGGGGCGGCTGGCTTCGTCTCGCGCCCTGACGGTGATCGACACTGAAGCCAATGACGCCCGCTTCGCCGCCATCACCAGCTTGATCGGGGAGTGGCAGCCGGTCCACCTGCTGGTGGGCCGGCCCTTGAACGAAGACGGCACGCCGCACGAGATGACGGCGCGCTGCGAGCGCTTCGCCAACCAGTTGCGCGGACGTTTTCGCCTGCCGGTGGATGAAGTCGACGAGCGCTTCAGCTCTACCGAGGCCGATGCCAGCCTGCGCGAACGCGGGCTTTCATGGCAGGAACGCAAGACACGGATAGATGCCGAAGCCGCACTCATAATTCTTCAAAGCTGGTTCGATACCCATGGCCACACCACCGCACATGCACCTGCCTGACGCGGAAGCACTCTGCGCCGCCCTCGCCGACGCGATGCGAGCTCACGTTGATCCCGCCAGGACGGCACTGGTCGGCATCCACACCGGAGGTGTTTGGGTTGCCGAGCGATTGCATGCCGCGCTGGGCCTGAAGATTCCGTCGGGTTCGATCGACGTGTCGTTCTATCGCGATGACTACAACCAGCGTGGCTTGCATGCCAATGCCAAGACCTCGCAGATCCCCTTCGACATCGAGGGCGCACACATTGTCATTGTCGATGACGTGCTCTACACCGGCCGCACCATCCGCGCCGCGATGAACGAGTTGTTCGACTATGGCCGGCCGGCAAAGATCGACCTGGCCGTATTGACTGATCGCGGCGGCCGCGAGCTGCCCATCGCCCCCAGTTTCTGTCCGCATTCGCTGAGCTTGCCCGCCGCGCAAATGCTGGAGCTGGAGCGAGCCACCGACGG
>JAPLRA010000341.1 GCA_026399445.1 Sulfuritalea sp. | reverse complement strand
TTCCAGTAGCCCTTGCGGGTCTGGTAGGAGTGCTCGAGGTGGCCGAGTACATCGACCACGTAGTCCTTGTCCTTGGCCAGACGCTTGAGGCCGGTAACGAAACTGGGCCAGGGGCCGCTCTCCAGTTGGTCCAGGTTCGGTGTTGGGTGCATGGGCTTGGCCATGGGGTTTCTCCTCGTTGTCGGGGGTAACTTGATGGCACGATGGTAGGAGTCTGTGCGGTGCACAAACCATACTCCCGGAAGGTAATTGGACCTACCCGAAAGGGGTATAGGCTTGCACTCCCACGCGGTGATGGCTGTTGACCCGCCGCAGATGCCATAGTCCGCCCCCATAGAGATTGGAGTCCCATTGGATACCGTCACCTCGCTCGACAAGTTTCGCGTGCCCATCGGCAATCAGGAGATCGAACTGCAGCAGTTCATCTTCGAGGCCGGCGGCATGCCACTGCTGCGCACGCGCATTCGCGAGGCCAGCCGCTTCACGATTTTCGATGTCGATCCGATCACGGCGGCGCGCTGGGGCAAGGTGCCCGGCGGCACCGAAGCGAAAGGGAATGCTGTTTGAATTACTCGCCGGATGAGGCTTCCGCCGTGATGGTCGACGTGGTGTTCTCTCTCGAAGAGGGAACGCTCGGTGACGACCATGCCTGCGCCTTGTCTGTGGCGGTGCGCCGAGTTTTGCCGTGGTTCGACGAGGAACCGGAAGCGGGCATCCTGCCCTTGTCCGGTCTGGCAAAAGGCAATGGCGTGCGCTTTGTCGGGCGCCGCAGTCGCCTGGCTTTGCGCCTGCCGATTCACCGTAGCGCCAGCGCCGACTTTCTGGCCGGGGCGCGGCTCGATCTGGACGGTACGGTGCTGCAGGTCGGCGCCGGCAGCGTTCGCCCGTTGTTCCCCGCCCGCGGCGTGGTCTATTCGCATTTCGTCAGCGTCGACGCGGATGACGAGATCGAGTTTCTCGAACGCTGCAAATCCTTGCTGGCGGAACGCGGCTTGAAACCGCAACTGATCACCGGCAAGGCGCGCGAATTGCGCACCGCGGAAGGCGTGGTGCGCGGTTTCAGTTTGATGCTGCATGGTTTGGGGGCGGCTGATTCCCTCGCCGTGCAGGAAGCCGGTCTGGGCGGGCATCGCGCGCTTGGATGCGGTCTGTTTGTTCCACACAAATCGGTCGTCGCCGTCGGCGGCTAACCTGATACCAAAAGGAGGAGATTTTTATGTCTGAACTTGCCACCGTGACGCTTGATGTAAGCGGCATGCCCTGTCCGGCCCCCTTGCTGGGCGCCAAGAAACTGATCGACGACCTGCAACCCGGCCAGATCCTGCGCCTGATTTCAGACTGTCCGGGCACCGCGGACGACCTGTTCTCGTGGGCAAAGGTGACCGGCAACGTCGTGCTCGGCAGCCAGAAGCAGGCCGACGGCAAGACCGCCTACATGATCCAGCGCGCCGGCAGCGCCAGCGCCACGCCGATGGCGCACGTGACCCTGGACATGCGCGGCGTGTCCTGCCCCGGTCCTATCGTCCAGGCCAAGAAGCTGTTGGAAGGCATGAAGACGGGCGAGGTGCTGCAACTGGTCAGCGACTGTCCCGGCTCGGCCGACGACATCACGGCATGGGCCAAGGCGGGTGCCGCCGATCTGGTGTTTTCCCATGAATCCGGACGCGGCGTCCACGAATTCTATTTGCGCCGGAAATGATTTTTGGCATATTCGAAGAGGAGATTACCCCATGAGCTACACCATCAACGGCGTTGAAAAAGACGTCAACGAAAACGGTTACTTGCTGGAGCCCGATTTCAGCGAGGAGGCGGTGAGTGTCATTGCCGCCGCCGAAGGTCTGACGCTGACCGATCAGCACTGGAAGATCGTCAATTTCCTGCGCGAGAAGTACAAGGAAGACGGCCATACGCCCAACCTGCGCAACCTGATCAAGGGTCTGCAGGAAGAAGGCGACATGCCCGAGGCCGATAGTGCGCTGTTGTTCGATCTGTTCCCCGATGGCGGCGCCGCCAAACAGGGTTGCAAGGTCGGCGGCCTGCCGCAGCCGTTGGGCAAGGCCGGGTACTAGGTTTTAGTGGCCATCCGCATACGCACCAGTTTTCACGCTGGCGGCAAGCCGCGCACGATGACCGAACTTGCCAGCGTCATTGCGATGCTGGGCTGGAAGCTGGCGATCGATTCGATCAAGCGCATGCGCGAGGCCGAGTACGACATCGACCTGGGCAGCGCCTATTTCGATTTCGTCTGTGAGTTCATGGTGTTTCTGGCGCTGGCGGCAGACCGCATCGCCTACCGCGAACTGACGCCGGAGCAGCGCATGGAGTTCACCACCGCGCTGGCGCAGCGCATGGCGGCGGCGATTGAGGACAATCGCGACATGCTGCTCTATGACGTAGCGCCCGGCAAGGTCCGGCAGCACATGCTCGACCTGTTCAACCGCCGCGGTGCGGAATACGCCGATCACGGTTATACCGAGAACGGACCGGACTTCGGCTTTCGCCGCTGCTTTGCCGCTTGCCTCAAAGAGGTGCTGCCGGAAAAGGATCAGCTGTGGGCCGTCGATCAGGTGATGGAAATCGAATCGCCGGAAGCCATCAAGGCTCTGGAGAAAACTCTCGCCGGCCTGTTTCATCCCGGCGAGGCCAAAAGTCGGCGCTCGCGCGGCGGCGAGTCAGGAGAGTAACAATGCCCGGTCCCTTCGATCTTGACGATTCGGCCAGCTATCGGCAGTGGCGCGAAAAGAAGCTCGACAGCGCGCCACGCCGCATCGAGGATATTCTGGTGCCGCTCGACGACCCTCGTGCGCTGACCGCCAGCGAACGCGATGCGCTGCTGCAGCGTTGCGCCATTGCCAACATGGCGATCTACACCAGCAACACGGCCGGCGATGCCAACAAGGAAATCCCGCGGCGGCTCGGCACCCAGCTTGGCCTGCACAGTCTCGACAGCCATTGGCTCACCGACGACGACGCGATTTCGCCGATCTCGGTGCGTGGCGCTGAAGTGCGCGGCGAACGCAAGGAGTTCATTCCCTACACCGACAAGCCGATCAAGTGGCACACCGACGGCTACTACAATCTGCCCGAACGCACCGTGCGCGGCCTGATCCTGCATTGCGTGCAGCGTGCCGAGTCGGGTGGCGAGAACCAGTTGCTCGACCACGAGCTCGCCTACATCCTGCTGCGCGACGAGAACCCCGACCACATCCGGGCCTTCTCGCAGACCGATGCCATGATCATCCCGCCGCGCAACGACGAGAACGGCGAAGCTCGCGCCGCGCAGCCGGGGCCGGTATTCTCGGCCGATGGCGCGGGCTTCCTGCACATGCGCTACACCGCGCGCACCATCAGCATCGAGTGGCGCAGCGATGCCGCCACGCTGGCCGCCGTCGGGGCATTGGCGCGCATCCTTGCGGCATCGACGCCGTGGCCCCTGCACGGGCGACTGGCACCGGGCATGGGTCTGGTCTGCCACAACGTGCTGCGCGACCGGCCGGGTTTTGTGG
>JAPLRA010000147.1:5403-7315 GCA_026399445.1 Sulfuritalea sp. | reverse complement strand
ACTTCTGCACTTCGTGCATCTTCTGCGTGAACAGGTTGGAGTGCAGATTGTCGGTGCCGTCCACCACGCCGGTCTGCAGCGCCTGGTAGACCTCGGAGAAGGCCATCACCTGCGGCAGCGCACCCAGGGTGCGGTATTCCTCATCCAGCACCTTCGACGACTGGATGCGCATCTTCTTGCCCTTGAGATCCGCCGGCGTCCTGATCGGGGTGTTGGCCGAGAAGGATTTGAAACCATTGTCCCAGTAGGCCAGGCCCTTGATGCCCTTGGGTTCCAGCTTCGCCAGCAGCGATGCCCCGATCGGTCCCTGGGTGATCTTGTGCAGGTCGGCGTAGTCGTCGAAGATGTAGGGGAAGTCGAACACCTCGAATTCCTTGACGCCGAGCGGACCGAACTTGGACAGCGACGGCGCCAGCATCTGAACGGCGCCGAGCTGCAGCGCCTCCACCTCTTCCTTGTCCTTGTACAGGGCACTGTTGGCATAGACCTCGACCCTGGCCCTGCCCTTGGTCAGTTCCGCAGCCCTCTTGGCGAAGAACTCCGAGGCCTTGCCCTTCGGCGTGTCGGCCGCCACCACGTGGCTGAACTTGATCACGATCGGTTCCTGGGCCGGCGCCAGTGCGGAAAAAGTCGTAGCTATCAGGCCAATGAATATTGTGCGAATCTTCATGCTTGCTCCTCCTTGGAAGTATTGTGGAAGCAAGGCTACCACTTCGCCCGCCATGCCGTCCAAGCAGCCACGCGCAAGGAAGTGCGCTGAGCCGCAAAAGCTCGGACCAGGGAAGCAGCAAACGATCCAGTGGCTACAAGCGAAAAGCCGGATGCGATAACGCGCCGGGTTACACTCCGGCGCCGAGCAGCGAGCTTGCGTCATTTACCGGTATCGAATATGAAATCCTTCTTCAAGACCCTGCGCGTCGCCCTCGGCCCCTTCATGTTGCTGTGGGAAATTATCACCCGCCCGAAGGGCCTCGTGCGTGCGCCTGCAGCGCAGGAGGCGGTGGACCGGCAATGCCGCGACATCGTCCTGTACCAATACCGAACCTGTCCGTTCTGCATCAAGGTGCGCCGCGAAATTCACCGTCTGTCGCTGAACATCGAATCGCTTGACGCACAGATGGAGGGACAGAACCGCAATGACCTGGTGCGCGGTGGCGGCCAAGCCAAGGTGCCCTGCCTGAAAGTCACCGATCAGGCAGGCAACAGCGAATGGATGTACGAGTCAGGCAAGATCATCGCCTACCTGCACGGGCGCTTTGCCGCCGTCTGATCGACCCGCCGGCCGACGGCGTCCGACACCCGATCAGACCTTCATCAGGCCCTGTTTTTCGATGAAGTCGATGATCGCGGGCAGACCCTGACCGGTCTTGAGATTGCTGAAGATGAAGGGCCGCTCGCCGCGCATGCGCTTGGCGTCGGTCGCCATGACTTCGAGCGAAGCCCCGACCATCGGCGCGAGGTCGATCTTGTTAATCACCAGCAGGTCCGAGCGGGTAATGCCGGGGCCGCCCTTGCGCGGTATCTTTTCGCCGGCCGCGACATCGATGACGTAGAGCGTCAGATCGGAAAGTTCCGGGCTGAATGTGGCCGCCAGGTTGTCGCCGCCGCTTTCGATGAAGATGATGTCCAGCCCGGCGAAGCGCCGGTTGAGGCGATCCACCGCTTCGAGGTTGATCGACGCATCTTCGCGGATCGCGGTGTGCGGACAACCCCCGGTCTCGACGCCGATGATGCGATCGGGCGCCAGGGCTTCATTGCGGACCAGGAACTGGGCGTCCTCTTCGGTGTAGATGTCGTTGGTCACCACCGCCAGGTTGTAGCGCTCGCGCAGGGCCTGACACAGGGCCAGGGTCAGCGCGGTCTTGCCGGAGCCGACGGGGCCGCCGATGCCTATTCTCAATGCCTGCTTCAT
>JAPLRA010000147.1:0-5394 GCA_026399445.1 Sulfuritalea sp. | reverse complement strand
GTGATTGCAGCAGGCGATGGCGAAGCCCGGCGCAAAATTCGAGTAGTCCGCGTCGTCGAGCGTCAGTGCGCGTTCGACGACAGCCGGCAGGCGGCGGCCGATTTCCTGCAGCAGGCGCTGTCCCGCGGCCTGGCCCAGCGGCACGGCTTTCAGCGCGGCCATGGTCTGGTTTTCCGCCCAGCTCCAGAGCCAGGCGGTGAGCGCATCCTGCGGCGGGATCTGCCAGGCCGTGGCAGCGCAGGCCCACACATAGGGAAGAGTCGGTGCTGGGGATACGGCGATTGCATCAACCAGCGCCGGCGGAAAATCGCCGAGTTCATTCAGCAGGCGCTTCATCGAATAGCCCATCTGCAAGGTCTCGGCACGAAGCTCTGCGCTCTCACGCGTCGCCAGATATTCCGCATCCAGTTCAATCGCCGCATCGCCAGTGCCGACTCTCCACGCCTCCATCATGCGCAGCAAAAGCGGCGCTTCGTAGCGGCCGAGATTCCATTCAAGTTGATCGCCGATCCAGCACAGCGCCGTCGCTTCGTCCTTCACCACGCCGGCTTCGACCGCCCACTCCAGACCCTGCGAATAGGTATAGGCGCCGACCGGCAGGGCGGGACTGGCGAGTTGCAGCAGGCGGGCGAGGCTCATTTGGCGGGCGCTGTGGCCGTGACCGCCGTGCGCTCCGTAGGCACCCGCTTCCGGCTCGAAGGGTGCTTCGATTTCGATCACCGGCAAACCGAGGCCGCGCAGCATCTCGCCCAGCACATGGTCTTGCGCGAAGCGCAGGCTGCCCGCCAGCAGTTGCACGGCAACGTGGCGATTGCCGAGATGGTAGGCGGCGCGCGCCAGTTGCAGCGGATCATTGCTCGCAGCTTCCAGCAGCGACTCTGGCGCGGCAAGCACTGCGACCACCCGGCCGTCGTTGCCGAGCAACTTGTCGCCGCCGCGCAGCACCCCGCCGCGCTCGAGGAACAAGCCGCATTCCTCGCCGGACGCCAGCTTCGTGCGCAGCCGGCTCTTGCAGCGGCTCTCGAAGGTCAGCAGCAGTTGTTCTGTCGCCGTGGCATCCGGCGCTGCGCGCTGTTCGATGAGCAGCATGTCAGAACAGGAAGTAGCGCTGCGTCATCGGCAGCGTCTTTGCCGGTTCGCACACCAGCAGTTCGCCGTCGGCGCGAACGGCATAGGTTTCGCTATCGACCTCGATCACCGGGGTGGCGCTGTTGTGCAGCATGTCGGCTTTGGTGATGCGGCGGCAGTTCTTCACCGGCTCCAGACGCTTGGTGAGACCCAGCGCCGCGACCGCCGGATTCTTCAGCGCAGCCTGCGAGACGAAGGTGATCGACGTCTTCAGTGCCTTGCCGAAGCTGCCGAACATAGGCCGGTAATGCACCGGCTGCGGCGTCGGGATCGAAGCATTCGGGTCGCCCATGGCGGCTGCCGCGATCATGCCGCCCTTGAGGATCAGGCTCGGCTTGACGCCGAAGAAGGCCGGCTTCCACAACACCAGGTCGGCCAGCTTGCCGACCTCGATGGAGCCGACCACGTGGCCGATGCCGTGGGTGACGGCCGGGTTGATGGTGTACTTGGCGATGTAGCGCTTGACGCGCATGTTGTCGTTGCGCGCCGTGTCCTCCTTCAATGCGCCGCGCTGCAGCTTCATCTTGTGCGCCGTCTGCCAGGTGCGGATCAGCACCTCGCCGACGCGGCCCATGGCTTGCGAGTCCGAGCTCATCATGGAGAAGGCGCCGAGGTCGTGCAGGATGTCCTCGGCAGCAATCGTCTCGCGGCGGATGCGCGATTCGGCGAAGGCGACGTCCTCGGCGATGGCGGGGTCGAGGTGGTGGCAGACCATCAGCATATCGAGGTGCTCGTCGATGGTGTTCACCGTGTAGGGCATGGTCGGGTTGGTCGACGATGGCAGCACGTTGGGCAGTCCCGCCGCCTTGATGATGTCCGGCGCGTGGCCGCCGCCGGCGCCTTCGGTGTGGAAGGTGTGGATGGTGCGGCCCTTGAAGGCTGCCAGCGTGGCCTCGACGAAGCCTGACTCGTTGAGCGTGTCGGTGTGAATCGCCACCTGCACATCCATCTCATCGGCCACCGAAAGACAATTGTCGATCGCGGCCGGCGTGGTGCCCCAGTCCTCGTGCAGCTTGAGCCCCATGGCACCCGCTTCCACCTGTTCCCGCAGCGGCCCCGGCAGCGAGACATTGCCCTTGCCGAGAAAGCCGAGGTTCATCGGGAAGGCCTCGGCCGCGGCGAGCATGGAATGGATGTGCCACGGCCCCGGCGTGCAGGTGGTGGCAAACGTCCCGGTAGCCGGCCCCGTGCCGCCGCCGAGCATGGTGGTGACGCCCGACATCAAGGCTTCCTCTATCTGCTGCGGACAGATGAAGTGGATGTGCGAGTCGATGCCTCCGGCCGTGACGATCAGGCCTTCGCCGGCGATGATCTCGGTGCCGGCGCCAATCGCAATCGTCACACCGGGCTGCACGTCCGGATTGCCGGCCTTGCCGATGGCCGAAATCATGCCGCCCTTCAAGCCGATGTCAGCCTTGACGATACCCTGCACCGCATCGACGATCAGCGCGTTGGTGATCACCGTGTCGGCGACATCGCGGGACATTTTCTGGCCCTGTCCCATGCCGTCGCGGATCACCTTGCCGCCGCCGAACTTCACTTCCTCGCCGGGGATCGTGTAATCCTTTTCCACTTCGATCCAGAGCTCGGTGTCCGCCAGGCGTAAGCGGTCGCCAGTGGTGGGCCCGAACATTTCGGCATAGGCCTGTCGTGTGATCTTCATTTCAGCGCCCCCTGAATCTTCCCTTGGAAGCCATAGACCTTGCGCTCTCCGGCATAGTCGACCAGTTCGACGGTTCGCGTCTGGCCCGGCTCGAAGCGCACGGCCGTGCCGGCGGCGATGTTGAGCCGCATGCCGCGCGATTTCGTGCGGTCGAACGACAAGGCCTCGTTGGTCTCGAAGAAGTGATAGTGGGAGCCGACCTGGATCGGGCGGTCGCCGGTGTTGGCGACTTCCATGGTCAGCGTGCGGCGGCCTGCATTGAGTTCGATTTCGCCGGCTTCGATTTTCATTTCGCCTGGAATCATGATCGCCTCACACAATCGGGTTGTGCACGGTCACGAGTTTCGTGCCGTCGGGGAAGGTGGCTTCCACCTGGATATCGGGAATCATTTCCGGCACACCTTCCATGACTTCGTCGCGTGCCAGCAGGGTCGTGCCATAACTCATGAGGTCGGCGACGGTCCGCCCATCGCGCGCACCTTCGAGGATGCCGGCCGTGATAAAGGCCACCGCCTCCGGGTAATTGAGCTTGAGGCCGCGTCCCTTGCGCCGCTCGGCGAGCAGCGCAGCAGTGAAGATCAGCAGCTTGTCCTTTTCTCTCGGTGTCAGTTCCATACAGCCTCCCTCAGGTATTCCAGATGCGCGGCGCGACGGCCTCACGCCCGCTCATGGCCGGGCGCAAGGCCGCCCATAGTTGCATCAGCCATTCGCGCGCGGCTTCCGCCGAATGACCGAGATAGCGTCCGACCAGCAGTTGCGGCAGCAGGCTGACGCCCCACTGCGCGCCGGCTTCGCGCGATCCTGCGGCGCGACAAGCCGCCAGTGTTTCCGGCGTCAGTTTGACGCCCGCCGCCAGCACCGTGCTGCAGACGCTGAAGCCGGCCATGCCAATCGGTGAGTTCAGCAAGGGTGAATCGCCACCGATTACGCCGCGCTCGCGCCACAGCAACCGGCCTTCGCTGCGGATGTCCGTCGCCAAACGCAGCCGGCCACGCTCGAAGGTTTCGCCACTGGCGCGCCGGCCGAAGCAGATCGTTTCCACACCCGTAAAACACGCCCCGTGTTCCAGCTCGACCGTCGTCCGCATCGTGGCCTGTGCGCCGGAGAACACGATGCTCTCCTGCGGCAACCATTCCGCCGTGGCGCCAGCGCCGACTTTTACCTGCACCTGCTGCGACGATTGCGCCCCGCCGGATCTATACCATTTGCCAGCTCCCGGCGTGGTCAGCAGGGCATGGGCGCCTGCGTCCGCCTCGATGCGGATGTCAAGCTGGTCGCCGCCGGCAATCCCGGCGGGAGGATGCAGCACGATCGCGTGGCACACCTCCGGCCCTTCCGGGTAAAGCGCCTTCTGCACGCGCAGCGGACCGCGATGATCACGGCGAGCCAGGATCGTCGCGTCATCGCGACGGGCGAAGCCGAGTGCGAGCGAAGCCTGCCAGGGAGATGAAATTGGTTCGGTGACCTGCATGGGCCAATCATACCGCCAGCAGTTCCTTGACCCCGTCTGCCGCCATGTCCTTGCCGGCCCCGCGCTTGATGATTTCGCCGCGCTCCATGACCAGGTACTGGTCGGCGAGGCTTTCGGCGAAGTCGTAGTACTGCTCGACCAGCAGGATGGCCATGTTGCCCTCGGCCGCGAGCGTGCGAATGGCGCGCTCGATGTCCTTGATGATCGAGGGCTGGATTCCTTCGGTCGGCTCGTCGAGGATCAGCAGGCGCGGTCCGAAAGCCAGCGCGCGGCCGATGGCGGGCTACTGCTGCTGGCCGCCGGAAAGATCACCGCCGCGACGTTTCAACATCTGCTTCAACACCGGAAACATCTCGAAGATGCGCTCGGGAATCCGCGTGCCGCCGGGGCGTGTGGCGAGACCCATCTGCAGGTTTTCCAGCACCGTCAGGCGCGGAAAGATCTCGCGCCCCTGCGGCACGTAGCCGATGCCGGCCCTGACGCGCTCGTGCGACGGCGCGCGCGTGAGGTCCTTGCCCTCGAATGAAATGCTGCCGGTCCGGGATGGCACGAGACCCAGCAGGACTTTCAGCAGCGTGGTCTTGCCGACGCCGTTGCGGCCGAGCAAGGTCGTCACTTTGCCGATCGGCGCCTCGAAAGAGACATCGCGCAGGATGTGGCTGCCGCTGTAGTACTGGTTGAGTTTGTCGACTTTGAGCATGGTCAGCGGCCCAGATACACTTCAATGACCCTTTGATCGTTCTGCACCGTGGCGAGGTCGCCTTCGGCCAGCACCGAGCCTTCGTGCAGCACGGTGACCATGCCGCCCAACTGTTCAATGAAGGCCATGTCGTGCTCGACCACGACCAGCGAGTGTTTGCCGGCCAGCGACTTGAACAGTTCACCGGTACGCGCGGTCTCGTCGTCGGTCATGCCTGCCACCGGTTCGTCGAGCAGCAGCAGTTTCGGGTCCTGCATCAGCAGCATGCCTATTTCCAGCCACTGTTTCTGGCCATGCGACAGCAGGCCGGCCTGGCGCTCGGCCTCGCCATCGAGACGGATCAGGCGCAGGGTATCGACGATCTTGTCGCGAGCGTCATCATCCAGCCAAGCGAAGAGGCTGGTGCGGGCGCGCTTGTCCATTTTCATCGAT
>JAPLRA010000064.1:2270-17224 GCA_026399445.1 Sulfuritalea sp. | reverse complement strand
GTGTCTCCGCTCCTGTTGCCCCGGACGCCACCCAAAAGCAGTTGTTTACAGTGGGGGGGCGAACAAGGAAAATCACGGCAGTATATCAACCCGTCCCCGCCATCCCCGTGGTTACCCAGAACAATCAGGCCCTGCCGCCCGGCTACGAACTTGAAGGCTATCGCATCGAGCGACAGCTTTCGGTCGGCGGCTTTTCGATTGTGTATCTGGCGCACGACGCCGTCGGCCAGCCGGTGGCGATCAAGGAATACCTGCCCAACGCGCTGGCGCTGCGCGGTGAAGGCCAAATCGCGCCAACGGTGCCGCCCGAGTTTCAGTCGGATTTCAATCACGGACTGAAGTGCTTTTTCGAGGAGGGACGAGCGCTCAAGGGACTGAATCATCCCAACGTGGTGCAGGTTCTTAATTTCTTCCGCGCCAACGGCACGGTTTATCTGGTGATGCGCTTTGAAGTCGGCCGCACCTTGCGCGACTACATCCGCAAGAATCGCGGCCGCTTGAAAGAGACCTTTTTGCGCACCATGTTCAGCGGCCTGCTCGACGGCCTCGGCGAGGTACACGGCTGCGGCCTGCTGCATCTGGATATCAAGCCGGCCAACATCTGGCTGCGGGACGACGGCAGCCCGGTGCTGCTTGATTTCGGCGCCGCGCGCTATGCGGTGGATATCGGTCCGCCCGAACCGCGGGCGATGTACACGCCGGGCTATGCGGCCCCCGAGCAGTACCACGGCAAGTTTACGCTGGGGCCGTGGACCGACATCTACGCCGTCGGCGCCTGTATCTATGCCGCTCTGGCCGGGGCCGCGCCGCAGGCGGCCGACGATCGGCTGGTCGACGATCAACTGCTGCCCGCCCGCCAGCGCTGGGGGCTGGACTATTCGCCGCGGCTCCTGGCGACCATCGACGAATGCCTGCGCATTGATCCGACGCGACGGCCGCAGCATGCGCGCGCCCTGCAGGCTTCGCTCAACACCGATCAGCCTGGCGACAAGCGGCCGGATTCGTGGCTTTCGCTGCTCGGCCTGCGCCGCGAATGATGAACTACACCATCGCCCAGGAAAGTCGCATCGGCGGCCGCCGGATCAATCAGGATCGCGTCACCTGGCTGGCCACCGAAGATGCCGTGCTGATGGTGGTGGCCGATGGCATGGGCGGCCATCTGCAAGGCGAGGTCGCCGCGCAGATTGCCATCGATACCCTGACCGAGCGTTTTCGCCGTGAAGCAAAAACGCGCCTGGCCGACCCGGCCGGGTTTCTGGCCGCGACGCTGCTGCAGGCGCATGAAACCATCGTCCGCTACGCCACCGACTGCCGCATTCTGCCGCATGCTGCGCCGCGCACCACGTGCATTGCCTGCGTGGTGCAGGACGGGCTGGCGAGCTGGGCGCATGCCGGCGATTCGCGCCTGTACCTGATCCACGGCCATGCCGAAGGACCGCCCCGCGTCGCCCAGACGCGCGACCACAGCATCGTGCAGCGCATGGTTGATCAGGGCGATCTCAGCGATGCCGAAGCAGCTACCCACCCGCTGCGCAACCGCGTCTTCAGTTGTCTGGGCGGCGACGTCAAGCCGCACATCGAAGTCTCGCCCGCCGTGAAACTGCAGAATGGCGATCTGATTGCCTTGTGCACCGACGGCGCCTGGTCGCCCCTGGGCGAGACGCTGGTGACCGAGCTCGGACGGGCGTCGCCCAATACCACGGTGCCGCATCTGCTCAATGCCGCCGAACTCGCCGCCGGCCCCGAGGCCGACAACCTGACGCTGATTGCCATGCGCTGGGAAGCGCCTGATCCCGGCAAAGATACTGACACCATTGACCGGAGGCCGGCCGCACAGAAAATGAAGTCGGACGCGCCGGTCAGCGACGAGGACATCGAACTCGCCATCGCGGCGATCCGTCGTCGCGTTCCGCACACCCCCAATGGAGCATCCTCATGAGCAGCACGTTTCAACGCACTGACCGCGCCGCATCGCAACTGCGCAACCTCAAGATCACTCGCAACTACACCTGCCACGCGGAAGGCAGCGTGCTGGTCGAGTTCGGCTCCACCAAAGTGCTGTGCACTGCCAGCGTCGAGGAATCGGTACCGGGCTTTCTGCGCGGCAAGGGCTCCGGCTGGGTGACCGCCGAGTACGGCATGTTGCCGCGCGCCACCAACACGCGCATGGCGCGCGAAGCGGCGAAGGGCAAGCAGTCCGGCCGCACCCAGGAGATTCAGCGCCTGATCGGCCGCAGCCTGCGTGCCGTGACCGATATGGCCGCGCTCGGCGAACGCCAGATCACGCTCGATTGCGATGTGCTGCAGGCCGACGGCGGCACGCGCTGCGCGTCGATCACCGGCGCCTGCGTCGCGCTGCACGACGCCCTGTCCAAACTCGTCGCCGGGGGCAAGCTGGCCAGCCACCCGATGCGCGAACTGGTCGGCGCGGTTTCGGTCGGCATCGTCGGTGGTCAGCCGATGCTCGACCTCGATTACGCCGAGGATTCGACCTGCGACACCGACATGAACGTGGTGATGACGGCCAGCGGCGGCATCATCGAAGTGCAGGGCACCGCCGAAGGCGAGCCGTTCTCGCGCGCCGAACTGGACATTCTGCTGGAACTTGCCGCGGCCGGCATCGGCGATATTGTTGCAGCCCAAAGGTCGGCGTTGGCGATACGGTGACGGCATGAAGAAACTCGTCCTTGCCTCCGGCAACGTCGGCAAGCTGCGCGAATTCGGCCAGCTGCTGGCGCCCTTCGATTTCGAAGTGCTGCCGCAGTCCGCCTTCAACGTCCCCGAGGCCGAAGAACCGCACATCACCTTCGTCGAAAACGCCATTGCCAAGGCACGCCATGCCGCGAGGCTCACCGGCCTGCCGGCACTGGCCGACGATTCGGGGCTGTGCGTTACAGCGCTGGGCGGTGCGCCCGGCGTGTTCTCGGCGCGCTACGGCGGCGAGCCGAAGTCGGATGCAAAAAACAACGCCAAGCTGCTGGCCGATCTGGCCGGTGTCGGCGATCGCCGCGCACACTACGTCGCCGTGCTGGTACTGATGCGCCATGCCGACGATCCGCAGCCGGTCGTCACCGAAGGCGAATGGCATGGCGAGATCATCGACACGCCACGCGGGGCCGGCGGCTTCGGCTACGACCCCTACTTCCTGGTGCCGAACACCGGCCTCACCGCCGGCGAACTGCCGCACGAGGAAAAGAACCGTCGCTCGCATCGCGGCAAGGCGCTGGCGCTGCTGATAGAACGCCTACGGCTGGGGATGTGATTCCGATCATCCCGATCGCCGTAGCACCAGCGCCGACTGTTGACTCGGGCTCCGGACTGACAGCGCCGCCACCGCTGGCCCTCTACGTGCACTGGCCGTGGTGCGTGAAGAAGTGCCCCTATTGCGATTTCAACTCGCACGAGAACCGCACCGCGATCGACGATGCCGCCTATCTCGCCGCGCTGATCGCCGATCTCGAAGCCGCGCTACCGCAGATCTGGAACCGGCCGGTGACCAGCATCTTCATCGGCGGCGGCACCCCCAGCCTGATGCGCGCCGAAACCGCCGATGCGCTGCTCGCGGCGATCCGCATGCGCGTACCGCTGCACCCCGGCGCCGAGATCACGCTCGAAGCCAATCCCGGCACGGCGGAGGCCGCCAAGTTCGCCGCTTTTCGTGAAGCCGGAGTCAATCGGCTTTCGATCGGCGTGCAGAGTTTCGACGACGCCAAGCTGGCAGCGTTGGGGCGCATCCACGATAGCGCTGAAGCGCAGCGCGCCATCGACATGGCGCTGAATAATTTCGACCGCGTCAATCTCGACCTGATGTACGCGCTGCCGCAGCAGACGCTGGCTGAAGCCGAGCGCGACATCGCGACGGCGATCGGCACAGGCCGCCAAGCCCGCCGTCAGCAAAAACTCGCGCTGCCAGCACAACCTCAACTACTGGACCTTCGGCGATTACCTGGGCATCGGCGCCGGCGCGCACAGCAAGCTCTCGAACCACGAAACCATCTGGCGTGAAGCGCGCCACCGCAACCCGCGCGCCTATCTCGAGGGCGCCACGCGCGGCAATTTCATCAGCACGCAGCAATCCATCTCCCGCGCCGACCTACCCGGAGAATTCATGATGAATGCGCTACGGCTGAATGAAGGCTTTCCGCTCGGACTATTCACCGAGCGCACCGGCCTGCCGCTCGCCTCCATTGAAAAGTCGGCGCTGGCGGCACGGCGAAACGGCCTGCTGGAAACGGCGGATGGAGCCATGCGCCCGACGCCACGCGGCCGGCGCTTCCTGAACCAGTTGCTCGCCGGGTTTCTCGACTAGCGTCCTCCGCTCCGGCGCTTGAGCCTCATGGTTTGAGGTAGGCGAAACCGCCACGCGCCTGCAGCTTGCCGATTTCAGCGACGCCGGACGGCACGAACTTCGCCTCCGGGATGAACTGGCTGCGCTCCAGCTTGCGGCCCTTCAGCGTGATTTCGCAGACATCGAAAATCACTCCGCGTTCCGTCAAGGCCTCGACCGCCACGTTGTAGGGATTGCCGTTCTTGTCCCGTGCGCCTTCCATCAGAAAATCGACACCCAGCGCATGCGTCACCACCACGATCCGCGCCTGCGGGTTCACGTCCAGATGGTTGCCGACGTTGCGCAGGGCCGCCGTCGCATTAGACGAATCATTGATGTGATAAACCACCTTGTCGGGATGCTCATTGGCGGTGAGATCGCCGCGGGTCGAGCAGCCCCCCAGAATCAGCAGGCTCACGGCAATAGCCATCGCCAGGCAACTTCCGATTGTTCGCATGTCTTCTTCTCCGTTCGGGATTGGGCGCAGCCACGCGCCTGATTGTTTTTTGTCGGCGGAGAAACGCTACTCCTTTTGAAGGCGCATCACAACTTCGGAGATCGCGCGCTAGTGTTCCCTGCCATCCACCCGGGCCTGAGCCAGAATGGGAATCAGCCGCCACGCCAGAATCGCGAAGCCGGCGAACCAGCCCGCAGCGGCAAGGAGAATCCATATGCTATACGCGTCAGGCCATACCTGCGGTGTGATCACGCGCAGCACGAAGGCGGCGATCATGATCCAGAGCGCCAGTTTGTCCATCGGCTCGAAGACCACTTTTCGGCCGGTGTGCCCTTTCGAGATGCGGATCAGCATGGCCGGAATGATCAGGCCCATAACGCCGAGCGCGAATACATGCATCGAGAACGCGCCAACCCATGCCGGCGGCGCAACCTGGCCAAGGAATTCGACCAGAAGTTGCAGCACGATGGCGCCGTAGCCCAGATACATGATGCCGAGATCGAGCCGCCGCATCGCCAACTGCGGTTTCCAGAACAGGAATCGGCCTGCCAGCAGCAGCGCCAGCAGCAGCGAAATCCAGCCCGCCAGCGGAGGCGGCATCAGGCCGGCGCCGACCAGCAGCAGCCCCAGCAACTTGATCGCCTTGTCCAGCGCCTGATGGCGCAGGATGTCGACTTGAAAAATGCCCTTCATGAACTGCGTCAATGTGCGTTCCAGCATCACCAGAAAGGCCATGCGGAACAAGCCGGTGGCCATGCTGACGCCGAGTTGGAAATGCTCCACGCTCAGCATCAGGTGTTTGGCGATCAGGAAGACGGGGAGAATCACCAGGAAGAGCCAGTTGTCGCGGAAGGTATCGGTCTTGCGATGACGCACCAGCGTCCACAGCAGCATGGCGACGATGGAGGCGAGGAACAGCACGTTGGAAATGGCGAACAGCGAGGCCGGCCAGCTCCCGCCAAACCACATGCCGACGCGCTCGAACAGCCAAGCCGCAACAAGCAACATCAGGGCCGCGCCGTGATAGCCGCGTATCTGCACCCAGTTCTTGGTCGATGTCAGCAGGAATCCGCCGAGTACTGCCCAGCCGAAGCCGAAAAACATTTCGTGGGCGTGCCATTGCACTGCGGCGAACGATGGATTGGGCGTGTCGACCGCGCCAAGAAATATCGCCACCCAGAGCAGCGGCAGGCTGAGCCCGGCAAGACAGGCAAGGGCAAAGAAGGGACGAAGATTGCGGCCACCTTCCTTGGCGCGATACATCGCAGCGTCGGCGCGGGCAACGATCGCGCCCACTTCGAGGTCATCCGGTCCGCTGACCGTCACGCCGATGCTCACGGTGCAAGCCGGCAGTTCCTTGTTGCCGGATTCGACTTCGACGCGAATCCGTTCCGCCACAACCCGCGCTTCCGCCAGCGAGGTCTCGGGCAGCAGGACGACGAACTCCTCGCCGCCGACGCGCCCGAAACGATCCGGCTGGCGCAGCACATGGCCGACGCGGCCCGCAAAATCGACAAGCACGCGGTCGCCGGTCTGGTGGCCGTGGGTGTCATTGATCGCCTTGAAATGATCGAGGTCCATCACCAGCAGCGCCATGACCTGATAGTTGCGGCGGCAGCGCGCCAGCTCCAGCGCACAGGCTTCGATCAGGGCGCGCCGATTGAGTGCTCCGGTCAATGAATCGTGGGTGGCCAGATGCTCGAGTTCGGCACGCAGCCTGTCGGTCGCCATCAGAACCACGCCGATGGTGACCATCAGCATGCTCAGGGCGTAGGTGGTGACCAGTACTGTCTGTGCCGGCGAGAAAAGCAACAGGGCTTCATCGGCCGGAGCGCCGAGCGCGGTGGCGAAGCGCCAAACCTGTGCCAGGGTCTGGATCAGCAATGCCAGAGCGGTCAAGTAAGTGGCAAGGCTTCGCGCGCCACGGGTCAGCAGCAGCCGCAAATGACTGAATGTGTTCAGGCTCATGAGCAGCGCCATCATCAGCACACGATTTCCGTAGTGCGGCACGACATGGGTCCACACCAGCACGGCGGCGCCCGCGAGGATCGCGCCACCCCAGAGGCGCATCGATGGCTCCTGGCCGAAAAAGCGCTGGGTGCCGAAATACAGAACCGTGATGCCGACAAGCAACATCACATTGCCAATGACCACCGAAAGAAAATCCGGAATGACTCCGCGCGCGCCCAGCAGCATGGTGGAAACAAAAATGAGCGCCGGCGCCGCCGCCCATTCCGTGAGTCCCCGGATCGACGGCGGATAGTTGCGCCGCAGAAAAAACAGCACGACCGACATCAGCAAGGCCATGATCCCGGCCAGCAGTATGATGCTGCGCGGATCGAGGTTCAGCATGTTCAGGTCTTCCGACGAAACACCACGTCCCACACCCCGTGGCCCAGCTTGAGGCCGCGGCTTTCGAACTTGGTCTGCGGCCGGTAGGGCGGTCGCGGCGTGAAGTCCTTGGCCATGTTGGTCAGTTGCGTTTCGGCAGAGAGCACATTCAACATCTGGGCAGCGTACTCCTCCCAGTCCGTCGCGCAATGCAGGTAGCCGTTCGGCGCCAACCGCGTCGCCAGCAGCTTGACGAATTCAGGCTGGATCAAACGGCGCTTCTGCTGGCGCTTCTTCGGCCACGGATCGGGAAAGAACACATGGATGCCGGAAAGCGAACCAGGCGCGATCATGTCGCGCACCACCTCGACCGCGTCGTGCTGGATCACGCGCAGATTGGAAAGTTCGCGCGTGGCGATTTCCTTCAGCAGGCTGCGGACGCCGGGGGTGTGCACCTCGATGCCGAGATAGTCGTTCTGCGGATGCGCGGCAGCAATGGTCGCGGTGGTCTCGCCCATGCCGCAGCCGATTTCGAGAATCCGCGGCGCGTGGCGACCGAAGACGACGTCGAAATCCAGCGCGCCCGGTCGATAGGGAATGCCCCAGCGCGGCATGCCTTCCTCATGAAAGCGCCGCTGCGCATCGGAGACGCGCCCCTGGCGCAGGACGAAGCTGCGGATGTGGCTGGCGCGGCGCTCTGCTGCCGCCGCGTCGTCGATCTCGCTCATTCGGCGGGCTTTTGAAAAGCCGGCGCTGGCGGGCTCTGCATACCAGGACTTCCGCTTTGCGGGCTGGTAACGGCGACCGCCCCCTTGGGGTCGGATTCAAAACCTTCCTTGAGGATTCTGTCGAGTTCATAGCGCGACCGGCCGATCGCTTCGGGCAGGCTGGCGCAGGCGGCGTGCAAGGTGACTTCACTCAACGCGGTTTCAATGCGATCGCTGAGGTTCAGGGCGCGCGACAAATCGGGCCACTGCGCCTCGTCGGCGCGCGACCCGAAGTAGTAGCCGGCAAGGTCATGCACGATGGCTTCGATCGTCTTACCCTGCTTCGCATGCCATGCGGCGTACGCGTCCTGGATCGGTCCCGAATAGGCCGGCAGATCGAGACAGGCAGCGGCCAGCAGGGATAGTCCGTGGGCGAGGCCGAACAGGCGCTGGCGGATCAGGATTTCCGGCTGCTCGAAGGCGTAGCCCATCCGCTGAACCGGGACTTCCAGCGTCGGCTTCGCTTCGGCCGGCGTCGCCGGAGTCACGATTTTCGGCGCGTCTTCCGCCTGCGCAGAACCCAGCAGCACCGCACACAGGAGACTGGCGAAATAACGCTTCACGTGCCGCCGATCAATCCGCCGCCGGGGGAACTGGGCGTTGCTGCGTAGAACTTCTTCGGCATGCGCCCGGCACGATACGCCTCGCGGCCCGCCTCGACCGCCTTCTTCATGGCACCCGCCATCAGCACCGGGTCCTGCGCGCCGGCAATCGCGGTGTTCATCAGCACGCCGTCGCAACCGAGTTCCATTGCGATCGCCGCATCGGACGCCGTGCCGACACCGGCATCGACCAGCACAGGCACTTTCGATTGCTCGATGATCAGCTTCAGGTTCCACGGATTCAGGATACCCATGCCGGAACCTATCAAGGAGGCCAGCGGCATGATTGCGACGCAGCCGATCTCTTCCAGCATGCGCGCCTGGATCGGATCGTCGGCGCAGTACACCATCACCTGAAACCCGTCCTTGACCAGGGTCGCGGCGGCCCTGAGGGTTTCCGGCATGTTGGGGAACAGCGTTTGCGGATCGCCCAGCACTTCGAGCTTGCACAGCGCGTGGCCGTCGAGCAGTTCACGGCCGAGGCGCAGGGTGCGCACCGCGTCGTCGGCCGTGTAACACCCGGCCGTGTTGGGCAGGATGGTGAACTGCGACGGAGGCAGCACTTCCAGCAAGGAGGGCTGGCCGGGTTCCTGGCCGATGTTGGTGCGGCGGATGGCCACCGTGATGATCTCGGCGCCCGAAGCGTCGATGGCTTCGCGCGTTTGGGCGAAATCCTTGTACTTGCCAGTGCCGACCAGCAGGCGCGAGTTGTAGGCCTTGCCGGCGATGACGAGAGGATCTGGTTTCATGAAGGTCGTGTCCTGACAATTCAACCGCCGCCGACGGCGACGACAATTTCGATCTGGTCGCCACTCGCCAGCGAGGTTTCGGCATGACGGCTTTTCGGCACGATCTCGCCATTCCTTTCGACTGCGACACGCTTGCCAGCGAGGCCTCGCGCGGCCAGCAGGGCGGCTACGGTGATGGGTTCCGGCAGCTTCTGCGGCTCGCCGTTAATGATGACATCCATACGGCAATTTTACTTCAGCAGGCGACGCCGGATCAGCGTCAGCGCAATCCAGAAGGCAAGCAGCGCGACGGCCAGCAGGGCTGCTATGTGGCCGACGATGCCGGAGGGTATTTCGCCGAACAACAGCGGCCGCACCAGTGCCACCGCGTGTGTCAGCGGCAGCCAGGCCGCCACCGCCTGCACCAGCGGCGGCAACTGGTCGGGCGGGAAGAACACGCCGCAGAGCAGCACCATGGGCGTAATGAACAGCGTGAAGTAATACATGAAGAAATCGTAGGACGGCGCCAGCGCGGTAACGATCAGGCCGAGCGCGGCAAAGGTCAGCCCGGTAAGAAAAATCACCGGCAGCGCCCACAGTGCCAGCGGCGAGGCGACGAAACCGAGCAGCGAAATGACGATCAGGATCGCGACGCCGGACAAGGTGGCCTTGGCCGCCGCCCAGAGCAGTTCCCCGGCCATGACATCTTCCAGCGTCACCGGCGCATTCATGATCGCTTCCCAGGTGCGCTGCACATGCATGCGCGAGAAGGCCGAGTACAGCGCCTCGAAGGAAGCCGCGTTCATGGTCGAGGCGCATACCGTGCCGCTGGCGAGGAAGGCGATGTAGGACACGCCATTGATCTGCGGCAGCAACCCGCCCAGCCCGTAGCCGAGGCCGAACAAATAGATCATCGGGTCGGCCAGATTGCCCAGCAAGGACGGGATCGCCAGCTTCTTCCAGACCAGGAAGTTGCGCCGCCAGACGGCGAAGGCGCGCAAGGAGAGTTGGGGCAGGAGGAGTTGTGCGCTCACGGCAGGCATCGGATCAGACCTGAGTCAGGCCGCCGCCAGCTCTCCAGCTTCCCTACGCAGCCGGTAGGGCTTGATCAAGACCTCAGCCGGCAACTGCAAGCCATCGGCGAGACGCCGGATCATTTCCAGCGTCAGCGGCCGGGTACGGTTCAGGATGTCGGCAACACGGCCGCGCGGCCCGATGTAGGTCTCCAGATCCTTGCGCGTCAGCCCGCGGCTTTCCATGACATGGCCGAGGAACTCGATGGGATCGGGATCGGCAATCGGGAAGTGCCGCCGCTCATAGTTCTCGACCAGCATCGTCAGCACGTCGAGTCGATCGGCTTCGGCCGACTTCGCCGGCGCATCCCACAGGCGCTCGACCTCGGTCAGCGCCGCCTGGTAGTCCTTCTTGCTGCGGATGGGCTTGAGTTCCATGTCGGCCTCCTAAATCGTTTCCACGTCTATCCTGTCGTATTGCCGATGACTGCCGACAAAGCGGACATACATCAGCCCTTGGTCGTAGCGAATCGCCACCACCAGCCGGTAGTCATTACCCTTGATGTTGAACACCACCCGGCGATCGGCGACAAAGCTGGCGTTCCGGTAGGCCGCTTTGATCTCGGCCGGCGTATTCCAGTGCGCCCGGCTCGCCAGGGCGTACCAGGCGCGCAAGGGTGTTTCCGCATCCGGGTGCTTTTGCCAGAAGGTCCGCAAGGTGGATAGGGCAATGATCCGCATGCACCACTTTAGCATGATACCAATTTGGTATCAACGATGCGCGTCAGTCAAGACTCGGTGCTGGCGAGACGGCAGAGCGGGAATTCGAGCCTGGAGCCTTCAGCCACGGTATCGCCGTATCACCAGCGCCGACTTTTCGGTTTTCCTTCGGCGGGAGATGCCGGGACTCGCCCCGGCGGGCGAGATACTTTCTTGCTGCGCGGCAAGAAAGTACCCAAAGAAACGCGCCCGCCTCCCCGGTCTGACTGCGTCAGACTGCCCTCGCTGCGGAAGGCCCGCCGGGCCGGTCGCTAAACTAGCCGGCCAAAAAACGGCCGTCGTCGGACAACGCGACCGGACTACCCCCGGCGAACCTTCCTCGCTCGGCGGGTCAGAGGGGAAGGAACAACAAACCAACGCGCACGGTGGGTCATGGCGAGGATAGCCAGAGTGGCCTTCAATTGATTCCACGTTGAATACATGACTGACCGCAATGCAGCTTGCCGTCACTGGCGATGTTGTGGGGATTAGAATTGAGCGGCCGGTGTCGTCCCACAATCAGCCGTTTGACATGCAATTGAAATCACCCAGCGTACCCTGCCGGATATTGATCGCTTCTTGCCTTCTTGTGTGATCGTCTCTTGACGAAAGCCTCAGGAGTACTAATGTTTGCTTCTCTGCATTCCCTTCGGACTATTGCAATCCTTTGCGGACTGATCCTGATTGTCGCATCAGTTGGATGCGAACCCGCTTGGGGCCAAGCCTCAACGCTATCACCCGCCGAAAAGCAGCAGATACTTGACAGAGTCAAGGATGCCGACCTGAGGAAGGATTGGCGGGAACTACGAAAAATAGGCGAAGAGGTTATTGCGAGGGACCCCACAGCATGGGGTGGCTGGTATTGGAAAGGACTTGGACAATTCAATCTTCTTGAATTTCGTGAGTCGATTTCTGCTTTCAAGGAAACGGTCAGGCTAAGTCCAAGTAACGCATTCGCATGGAATAATATTTGTGCAGCCTACACCGGTCTTGGTGAGATTGTCGAGGCGGTAGAAGCCTGCGAGAAGGCCACGCAAGTCGACCCAAAACTTGCGATTGCTTGGTCCAATCTCTGGGGGGGCTACAACTCACTCGGCAATCGAGACAAGGTTCGAGAGGCGTATCAGAGGCTAAAGGAGCTTGACCCAGAGAAAACTCGACAGGCCATAGCGAAATTTGGAGTGCCGGAAGATGCGGCCTTGCCGGTACAAGTATCTTCAACTGAAATTGTCGGGGCAGGCGACGCTAGTGCTATCCGTGATGCTCTAGCGAAACTGGACTCTGCTGAAGCATTGATTACACAGGAGCGGATCGCCGAATCGCTACCGCTTCTGGAAGTGGCGTTCAAGACACTTACCGCCAACCTTGGAGCAGGTTCTGAAGAAGCGCTGAGAGCCCGCGATTATTTGATGTTTGCGTATGCGGATCTAAGTCGCCTTGGCGACGTTCTCGCTCTTGTTGGACCAAGGAATTACAAGAATGCAGTCGTTCGTTTCCGGCAGATTCACGGGCGGCGAATCGCAAGATATGGCGAAAGTAGCGAAAAAGCGGTTCTCTCTGGAGCCGGCCTCGCGTACGCCCTCGATATGTCCGGCGAAACAGGGGAAGCTCAGCAGTTGGTTACAAAGACCTATGCAATAGCAATTGCGCTACTTGGCGAAGAGCACCGCGCCACGCTGACCGCAGCTTTGGTTAGGCTGGCCATGTATATGGAGTTGGGGCAGTACGAAGAAGCTGTTGCTGCCGGAGAGCGTCTAGTTTCGGTAAGCCGCCGAAATTACGGCGAATCGGACCCATTGACAGTCACGGCCCTGTCGGAACTCGGGTCATCATACGTTGCCAATCGTAAGCCAAGCGATGGAATCCCTCATCTCGAACTGGCTCTTGAACTCAACTCAAGGCTTTCTGGCGAAAGCAGTCGACAGACTATTGTCACCATGTCCTCGCTGGGTACCGCGTATGCGTCGGCAGGGCGTCCGGACGAAGCCCTGAAGATATTGGAGCGGGCCGCGCAAATTTCGGAAAAAGCCTTCGGGAGGGATTCGCCAGACACCGCTGATAGCTTGCTTTCGTTGGTTCTCGGTTATTTTCAGGCGAAGAGACTTGGTGACGCTAGCAACGTCAGTACCCGCGCGACCGAAATCTATTCAAAATCTTTGGGACCCAATCACCCAAGGACAATCAACTCCCGGACGATACTTGCAATGCCCCTGATGTTGCAGGGTCGTAGAAATGAGGCGATGGAGATTCTTGCGGGAGCCGTTCGATCCGTTGAGGCGCTTCGGCTTTCGTCCGATTTCTCTCCGGAGGAGCGACAGAGCTTTTTTTCGAAGTACGCGACGTTCTATCGACTCTACGCAGTATTGCTGGCAGCGAGCCGACCTGACGAAAGCTTTCGTATAGGGGAACTCTCAAAGGCCAGGACACTGCTGGAGTCCACCGCCATGAGACGTGCAAATGATTCTGGGCTCCTTGGCGAAGCTGATGCGCTCAAAGTGAAATGGTTTGAAACGCGTATCGGGGATGTCAATGACCGTATCGCGAATGTTTCAGTAAACCGTTCCCTGAAAGCGAAGTTTGAATCGGAAAAGGCAACACTGATTCATGACTTCGCCGAGTTTCGCGCAGACTTGGTCAAAAGGAATCCGAAGTATGGCCAACTGTCAGATGTAAGGATTATTGGGGCGGAGGAAGGCCGTGAGGTACTACCGAGTGACGCAGTTTTTTTGAGCTACTTGGAAGTGGGTGGGGCCATGCTTGCCTTCGCACTGGATACAGCGAATGGACTGGTTACCAAACTAATTCCTCAGGTTCCGGGTCTAAAGGAAAAGCTCGAAAAATACAGGGCAATGCTGGCCGATCCTGACGCGCGGGACTCAATCGTTGCCCAGCCATCACGAAATCTGACGGCCACGGCAGTCCCCAAAACAGACCCCAAATCGCTCCAAGAGCTCAGCGAGTTTCTTGGGACGACATTGTTGGATCCATTTGCGGCACAGATTAGGCAAGAGCAGGGTTATCATTTCTCCGGATGGTCCGCTTGCCTTGATTCCATTTGAAACCCTTCTGTTTGAAGGCAAGCCGCTCGTCCTGACGTACGACGTTACCTACGCGCAATCTCTCTCGATGCTAAATCTGCTCAAAGACAGAAAGGCTGAATACAAGAAGATTGTGGACCGAGAGGAACTGTTTGCGATGGGCGGAGCAACCTATGCTGCCCAAAGTACGGGCGATCAAAGATCAGCGAAGCCTGCAAAGGGAGGATTCTTTGATGGCTTGGTGGGCGCATTGTCGCGGTTGCCTGCGATGCTAACCGGGAGCGTACAAGAATCTGAAAGTAAGTCCGACCAAGCATCAAAGATAATCGCAACCTCACGGGGCGACCAAACTGGAGTCCAACGTGCGTTCGAAAAGCTGAATGCCAATTGGCAGAATCTCCCGGGTTCCGAAGAGGAAGTGAAGGGGGTTTCTGCGATATTCGGGATGACTCATTCTTTGGTGCTTACTAGAGACGAGGCAAGCGAACAAAAACTTCAGGAGTTAAATCAGAATCAGCAGTTGCGGCGTTACAAACGCCTGCTTTTTTCTACCCATGGGTTTTTGAGTACGTCGGAGCCTGCACTTAGCTCCATCGTCCTGAGCCAGATGAATAAGACCCCAGTGGCAGACGGTTTTGTGACCGCAAGCGAATGGCCGAGCTATGACCTCAATAGCGACCTTGTGTTCTTATCAGCCTGTGAGACGGGGCTCGGCAGGGTGATTCAAGGGGAAGGTATCCTCGGGCTGCCATTCGCACTCTTTGTAGCTGGCAACACGAATACGGTGATTACCTTGTGGTCAATCCTAGACGACAGTACATCAGTATTCGTACAACGGTTTTTCAAAAAGGTGAAGGAGGGGATGCCCGAGTCTGCGGCTCTAAGCCAGACCAAGCGCGAATTTCTCCTAAGCAAAGAACATGGTCGTCCGG
>JAPLRA010000064.1:0-2246 GCA_026399445.1 Sulfuritalea sp. | reverse complement strand
TATGGATATTGAAGAAGCCGATCATTACCTGTGATGGCCGCTTCATGCCGAACTCCGGCCATTGGCTACGCCAACGCCATAGGGCGGCTCCCAGTCTTTTGCTGCCCCTAAATTTGGATTCGGGTTCCAGTTGGATTTGCTGGGGCCAGTAACGAGCGGTGGTTTCACTTCCCCTCTGACCCGCCGAGCGAGGGAGGTTCGCCGGGGGTAGTCCGGTCGCGTTGTCCGACGACGGCCGTTTTTTGGCCGGCTAGTTTAGCGACCGGCCGGGCGGGCCTTCCGCAGCGAGGGTAGCCCGCAGGGCCGGGGAGGCGGGGCGTGCTTCTTTGCCTACTTTCTTGCACGAGCAAGAAAGTAGGTCGCCCACCGGGGCGAGTCCCGGTGCTGACGTAGACGCGAAAGTGAAAAGTCGGCGCTGGTGATACGGCGACACCGTGGATAAAAGTTCCAACCGCGAATTTCTTGCCAACCGGCGTCCGCGCGAGTTGGTCGCCGGGGTGCCAGGCGCCAATATCAGTGATTGCTCGCTCCGGCCCGGAACGTCGCGGGGCCGCGCCGCCAGCGCCGAGTCTTGTGCCGCATCGAACGGGTTGGCATTCAGGCGGGTGGCGAAGCCGGCCGCAAAGGGATTAGTCTCGCAGCTCTCTGCCGGTCAATTTGAGGAACACGTCCTCGAGGTTCGCCGGCCGGTGCAAGGTACGCAGCGCCGGCCATGCCGCGAGATGCGCGAGCAGCGGCGTGGCGTCCTCGACATAACAGAAGGCGGTCTCGCCGCTGACTTCGACACGGCGCGAAAATGCATGCGCTTCGCGCTCGGCCCAGCCCGGCGCATCTTCGCCATAGACCTCGACCACCTGCGCCTCGATGTGCTCCTGGATCAACTGGCGCGGAGCGCCTTCGGCCACCATTTTTCCATCGTCGATGATGGCGAGGCGCCGGCAGAGACGCTCGGCCTCATCCATGAAATGCGTCGTCAGCAGAATGGTCTTGCCTTGCGCCAGCAGGCGCTTGAGGCGTTCCCAGATAAGGTGGCGCGCCTGCGGGTCGAGGCCGGTGGTGGGCTCGTCGAGCAGCAGCAGTTCGGGGTCGTTCACCAGCGCGCGGGCCAGCGTCAGGCGCCGCTTCATGCCGCCCGACAGGGTGCGGATGTTGGCGTCTTCCTTGCCGGCGAGGCCGGCGAAGTCGAGCAGCTCGGCGATCTTCGGTCGGATCGTCGCATCTGCCATTCCAAAATAGCGGCCATACACGATCAGGTTTTCCGCGGCGGTGAAATCGGGATCGAGGTTGTCGAACTGCGGCACCACGCCGATCTTCATGCGTGCTTCACGGGCGCGCGCCGGCACCGGTTCGCCGACCAGCGTGATCGCGCCGGAATCCGGTGCGGTCAGGCCGAGGCAGCAGCGCAGGGTGGTGGTCTTGCCGGCGCCGTTGGGGCCGAGCAGGCCGTAGCACTCGCCGCGCTGCAATTCGAAGTTGAGCCCGGCGACGACTTCGCGACCGTCGTAGGATTTGTGCAGATCGCTTACCGCCAGAGGGCTCATCAATGCCAGCCGCGATGAATGATGTCGCGGATGAGATGCAGGCGACGGTGGAAGAAGTGGTCGGCGCCGGGCACTACAACCACCGGAAGGTCCAGCGGCTGCGCCCAGGCCAGGACATTGTCGAGGCGCACCGTGTCGTCTGCGGAGCCGTGGATCACCAGCGTGTCGGCGGGCACAGCCTCGGTATCGTAGCTGCGCGTGCCTTCGACGTGGCCTGCCGCAGTGCCGACCAGGACCAGCCAGCGCGCCGGATCGCCGGCCGCAGCGAGACGCTTGGCCAAGCGCGTGGTGACGTAGGCGCCGAACGAGAAACCGGCCAGGTAAAGCGGCAACGGCGCACCGGACCCCATCAGCACGCCGGCATAACGGACGCGTGCCCAGTCGTGTACCGCGAGCACGTCATCGGTCTCGGCATCGCCATGGTCGTGCGTGCCCTCGCTCCCGCCGACGCCGCGAAAACTCGGCCGCAGGGTAATGCAGCCCCGCTCGCGGAAGGCGCGCGCCAGCGTGGTCACCACCTTGTTGTCGGCGGTGCCGCCGAACAGCGGATGCGGGTGGGCGATCAGCGCGATGCCTTGCGGATTGTCATGCCCTTCGACGAAGACCTCGATCTTGCCGTCCGGTCCGTCGACCAGAACCCGCTCATGCCGCGACATGGATCAGATCTTCAGGCGTTCAACAACACGGCCATGCACGAGATGCTGA
>JAPLRA010000063.1:1621-4745 GCA_026399445.1 Sulfuritalea sp. | reverse complement strand
GGCCGGCTTCATCTTGCCCAGTGATTCCATGGTGGTGCTGGCCTTGACGTGCTCGTCGGTGTCGAACACCACATCGACCTTGCGGGTCTTGAGCGTGATCGGCACGATCTGTTCCTTGAAGTAGCCGGCGGCGATGGCGGCGGCGGCGCGGCGCTGCGATTCGCAGGCGAACTCGTCCTGCTGCTCCCGCGTGAAGCCGTGCTTCTTGGCCAGGTTTTCAGCGGTGATGCCCATGTGGCCGACGCCGAACGGGTCGGTCAGTGCGCAGACCATGGCGTCAAGCATCTTGGTGTCGCCCATACGCGCGCCGGAACGCATCGCGGTCGACAGGTAGGCGCCGCGCGACATGACTTCGACGCCGCCGCCGATGGCGAAATCGGCGTCGCCGAGCAGGATGGCCTGCGCCGAGCTGACGATGGCCTGCTGCGCGGAGCCGCACAGACGGTTCACGGCGAAGGTGACGGATTCCATGCTCATGCCGCCCTGGATCGTGGCATTGCGCGCGACGTAGGCGTAACGGGCCTCGGTCGGAACGACATTGCCGACGGTGGCAAAGGTGATGGCCGCAGGATCGACGCCGGAACGGGCGATCGCCTCCTTGATAACCAGGCCACCGAGGTCGGCGGGCTCCATGCCGGACAACGCGCCGCCAAAGGTGCCGACAGCGGCACGAACAGCACTCAGTACAACGACTTCTCTCTTGTCAGCCATTACAAAACTCCTTTTTTATGAATCAACCGCCGACCCAACCGGAAATCCAGACCAGGGCCAACACTGCCAAACCGAGCACGAGACTGCGCCAGACAAGGCCTATCGTGCTCTGCATGAAATCGGGGTCGGCGTCTTCGCCCAACCCAAGTTCAGGGCGATCACCGACGTCGCCCAAGTCCTGCATCACATCATGTACCGGCATTCCCAAGCGCACACCCAGGGCGCCGGCCCCGCTAGCCAGCAGTATACCGGAGCCGCCATTGGGCCACCGATCCGCCTGCGTACGCCAGCAATGCACCGCATCCTCGAAATCGCCAACGACGGCGAATGACGCCGCCGTCACGCGCAATGGCACCCAGTCGATCAGGACAAACGCCTGATGTGCGAACTCGCCGAACTGTCCGAACTCGATCTCGCTGCGCTCGCCCCAGAGTTCATAAAACGAATGGGCCAAGCGATAGAACAGTGCCCCCGCGGGGCCGAATACCGCAAACCACAGCAGCGGCGCAAATACATGTCGATGTGATGAAAGCAGTGCCTGCTCGATGGAAAGGCGTGCAATCTGACTCCCGGTCAGGCGGTCGCCACTGCGTCCACGCCACTGCGCGAGCGACTGGCGCGCCTGCTCGACTTCGCCCAGACGCAATGCCAGATGGATTCCAGTGAAGAAATGACTGAACTGGCGGAAACCCATGGTCAGGTACAACACGCCGATTCCCAGCAGAAATGCCACAAGCGGCTGAAAGTGCAGCAGCAAGGCATGCAGCAGCGATATCAGGGTTGCGGGCAGGGCAACGCCCAGGCCCCAGGCGATGGCACCATGGCTGCGCCCCCCATCGTTGAACTTGTCCTCGAGGAAAGCGGCCATCCTCGCCACGGGTTCGCGCACCACGTGCTGTACCGGAAGCGCATGCAATTGCTCGATGATCAGCGCGATGACGATGGAGAACAGAGTCATGTGCTCACCTCCTCCGCGTACAGGAAACGGTGGAGGGTTACCAGCATACCGGCGGTTGCGCCCCAGATGAAATAGCCCTGCCAGGGCATGGCCCAGTACTCGTGCCGGGTGCCGCGCACCTCGATACTCTGGCGCTGATGGTTGGCGCTGTCGAGAAGAAATTCGAGCGGCGGTTCGAAGACTTCGGCCACCTCGAAATCGTCCAGTTTCAGATTCAGGGGCGGCGTCACCAAACCCACTACCGGGGTGATCACGAAGCCGGTGCCGGTGCGGTACTCCGGCAAGCGACCGAGGATTTCCACTTGGGACACGGCGATGCCGACTTCTTCCTCGGCTTCGCGCAAGGCCGTAGCTTCGGGCGAAGCATCGCTCGCTTCGCTGCGCCCGCCGGGAAAGCTGACCTGCCCAGCATGATCGCGCAGATGCGCGGTGCGCTGGGTCAACAGCATGGTAAGGCCGGTGTCGCGCACGATGACCGGCACCAGCACCGCGGCGGCGATCAGGTCTTTCTCTGCGATCACCCCGGACTCGCATACAGGGGGCGCAGCAAAGCCTTCGCTGAATCGACGACGCATCAGGGAAAGCAAGCCTCCGCTAGAATTCGGGCTTGCGCTAACAAAAGACTCCGGCATGAAACCGATCGCAATATTCCGTCATAGCCCCGGCGAGGGACCCGGCTATTTTGCCACATTCCTCGACCGGCATTCCCTGCCGTGGACGCTGTTCCCGATCGATGACGGCGTGCTGCCGCCGGCGACTCCCGATGAATTTTCGGGACTGTGCTTCATGGGCGGACCCATGAGCGTGAATGACGATCTGCCATGGATTCCGCTGACGCTGGACCTGATCCGCAAGGCCGACGCCAGGAACATCCCGGTCATCGGCCACTGCCTCGGCGGGCAACTCATGGCCAGGGCCTTCGGTGGCGCGGTAAGCAGGAATCCGGTCAAGGAAATCGGCTGGGGCCAGGTCGCGGCAACCGACGCAGCCGCTCAGGTGGCAATCGAGTGGCTCTTCGAGGCGTTTCACTGGCACGGCGAGACCTTCGACCTGCCGCAAGGCGCTACGCGCATTCTGCAAAGCCCCCACTGCGCCAACCAGGCCTTCGTGCGCGGCCCACATCTTGCAATGCAATGCCACGTTGAAATGACGGACTCGATGATCCGCACCTGGTGCCAGCAGTGGACAGCGGAAAACGTCCTGCCATCGGCATCGGTGCAGACGCCGGAACAGATGCAGGCAGACATGGGAACCCGCATTGCAGCGATGAGGACCGTGGCGGACCAGTTCTACACGCGCTGGATCGGCGGCTTGCACCGGGGCTGAAAGTCGGCGCCGGCGGGACGGCGCCGCGCCTGCTTAGTCGCGGAAGTTTCCGTATTGCAGAGGAAAGTCGGTAATCGACTTCTTCACCAGCGCGATGGCTTCCTGCAGCAGGTCGCGCTTGGCGCCGGT
>JAPLRA010000063.1:0-1587 GCA_026399445.1 Sulfuritalea sp. | reverse complement strand
CTGCACCTTGAGCTTGCTGTCCTTGATCAGCTTGACGATCTTCTTCGCCAGTTCCATCTCGATGCCGACCTTGATCGTCAGCACCTGCTTGGACTTGTTGCCGCCGATCGACTGCACCGGACCGTGGTCGAGCCGCTTGGTGCTTTCGCGTTCCTTCTTCTCCATTTCGGGGAACAGGATGTCTTTGACCTGGCTGAGCTGAAATTCCGAATCACCATGGATGGTGATGGTCTTGTCCTTCTCGTTCAGTTCTGCTCTGGCCGAGGTGCCCTTGAAATCATAGCGGTTGCCGATGTGGCGCCCCGCAACGTCGACCGCGTTCTTCAGGGCGACCAGATCGGCTTCGGAAGTGATGTCGAATGACGGCATGCCGCTCTCCCCTGCTTATGCGAAATGGCAGACGTAGTGATAAGGCTCGCCGCTGACTTCGATCTCGAAGCTGGAGTTGCCGGGCACCTTGAAGCTCTCGCCGGCACCGCTGCTCTTCCAGTCCTCGCCCTTGATGCGGTAACGGCAGCCGCCGGACGTCAGGAAACTGCACGGTATGACTGACGCACTTTCCGTCGAAATAGACATTGGCCTTCTTGAACACTGCGACATTATCAAATTGCGACATATCAGATTCCCCACAATTTTTGCATGATGATTTTGGCGACAAAGCCGAGCATGCCAAAAGAGAGTACGAAGAACAAGATGAATGTACCGAGCTTGCCCGCTTTCGATTTCCAGGCCAGTTCGCCGATGATGAACAGCATGTACAGCATGAAGGCGCCAACGCCGAAGGTCATGCCGAACTCTGCCAGTTGCTCCTCGGAAATGCCGAACATCGGCGGGTTCCCTCTTTTCCCTCGCTAGCCCTTCAACTCTTCTTCTTGCCCGCCCGGCTTTCGGTCCGATTGGCCGCAATGCGCAGGCGCAGTGCGTTGAGGCGGATGAAGCCGTGCGCGTCCTTCTGGTCGTAGGCGCCGGCATCGTCCTCGAAAGTCGCAATGGTCGGATCGAACAGAGAGTCGGTCTTCGAATCGCGGCTGACCACGATGACGTTGCCCTTGTACAGCTTGAGCCGCACCCAGCCGTTGACGTTCTGCTGGGTATGGTCGATCAGTGCCTGCAGGGCGCGGCGTTCCGGGCTCCACCAGTAGCCGTTGTAGATCAGGCTGGCGTAGCGCGGCATCAGGTCGTCCTTGAGGTGCGCTTCTTCGCGGTCGAGGCAGACGGATTCGATGGCGCGATGCGCCTTGAGCAGAATGCTGCCGCCAGGCGTTTCGTAGCAGCCGCGCGACTTCATGCCGACGTAGCGGTTCTCGACCAGGTCGAGGCGGCCGATGCCATGCTTGCCACCCAGCGTATTAAGCGTGGCCAGCAGTTCGTGGGCCTTCATCTTCTTGCCGTTGATGGCGACGAGATCACCCTTCTTGAATTCGAGATCGAGGTACTCGGCCTTGTCCGGCGCCTTCTCGGGCGACACGGTCCAGCGCCACATGGATTCCTCGGCCTCGGCGCCGGGATTTTCGAGATGCCGCCCCTCATAGGAAATATGCAGGAGGTTGGCGTCCATCGAATAGGGCGAGCCGCCCTTCTTGTGTT
>JAPLRA010000082.1 GCA_026399445.1 Sulfuritalea sp. | reverse complement strand
ATGCTCGACCAGTTCGGCGGCTTCGACGCTGAGCGCCATCACCAGATTCTTCGGCGTGTGATAGCGATGCCAGTCGCGTGCGGCACAGAAGTCGCGCAACGCATCACGCAGGGTGGTCAAATCAGTAATTGAGCGCATCGTTTCTTTCCGGACGGTAGATCATCAGCCAGGGCAGGGCAAGGAAGGGCCACAACGAACAGATCAATCGCGTGAGGCCGTTGAAATTCAGGAACTGCCCGGGATTCCAGATGTGCAGCGTGTTGAGCAGATAGGGATTCTCCGGCGCGACATTCACCATGACGGTGGCAAACAGCAGCGCCAGCGCCGCCACCGCCCGCTGCAGCGGGAAGACCATGAAGGAAGCGCTCCACCACAATGCCAGCCCGATGGCGATGCCGAGACTGTTTCCCGGCGTGATCCAGGCCACCGCCGCCGCCGGCCCCATCAGCAGGGCATGGGCGAGGGTCTTGATCAGCAGTGCCGTCACCAAGAGGCCGCCGGTGAGCAGGCGGGCGTTCCGGCGCAGCAACAGGGTGGTCATCAGGCCTGCCGCGAGCAGGCCGGCTGCGGCGATGGCGGCTTCGAGGTTGACAAAGCGTTCCGGCAGGAAGGGCTGGACGGGTGGCACGTCGAGCATCTGGCGCAGGTTGCCGCTGCCGAACAGCAGGGTTTCGGGTGACAACTGGGTAATCAGCCAGGCGCCGATCAGCAGCACGCCGACGTCGACGCCATAGGCCCGCATCATCACACGCTGGCGCCAGCGCGCAAGATGCCCCTCATCCAGCGCGCGCGCTCCCCAGCGTGCACCGATCATTCCACCGAGCAAGGCGCCAGCCGTGTTGCAGGCCAGATCCAGATTGGAAGGCACGCGGCTGGGCAAGTAGTTCTGCATCAGTTCCATGACAAAGCTCAGAGAGGCGCCGAGCAGAACCGCCACCAGCCACGCCGAGAACGGCGCCAGGCGGCGGCGCAATGCCGTCGTGCAAAAGAAGCCGAAGGGCAGATGCCGCTGTCGTGCCAGCCGGCGAGCGGATACAGACTCGCGTAGATGATCAGCAGCAGATAGCCACCGGTCAGGTAGAGGGTCAGGTAGGTGCGCGTGCTTTGTGCCACAGTCACCGCTTCCGCCAGCCCGGTAACCGGACGGCCCGTTCAGTGCTTGTGTTCCGGCTCGGCATGATGGGTCTGGGCCGCGGCATGGTGATGCAGTATGGCGTGAGGGTCGTGGCCCGGCAGGCGGTGCCCAACCCATTGCGGCAACAGGGAACCGGCGGCCATGCCGAGGATCGAGACACCGAGGCCGATCAGCTGCGGCGGCACCGGGCTGGCCTCGCCGATCATCACTTCGATCAGCACCCAGGACACCAGACCGCCGAAGGTCGCCGCCAGCGCGCCCTGCGTCGTCGCGCGGCGCCAGAAAATGCCCGCGGCAAGTGGCACGAAAGCGCCCGCCAAGGTGACCTTGTAGGCGCTTTCGACCATCTTGAAAATCGAAGACTCTGACTTCAGCGCGAAGCCCAGCACGATGCAGGTGAACACCACCAGGCAGCCGCGCATCACACGCAGGAACTGGTGGTCGCCCATGTTCGGGTAGAAGCCCTTGATGACGTTCTCCGCAAACGTAACCGAGGGCGCCAGCAACGTGGCCGAGGAGCAACTCATGATCGCCGACAGGACCGCCCCAAAGAACAGCACCTGGGCGAACAGCGGCGTGTGCTGCAGAACCAGCGTTGGCAAAACCAGCTGCGTGTCCTTCGCCATGAGTTCGGTGAACAGTACCGGATCGATCAGCGTCGCCGAGTAGGCGATGAACATCGGCACGAAGGTGAAGCAGAAATAGATCGAAGCGCCGAGGATCGAGCCGACCAGGGCGATGTTCGCGCTCTTGGCCGAGGTGATGCGCTGGAACACGTCCTGCTGCGGAATCGAACCCAGCATCATGGTCATCCAGGTGCCAAGGAAGGTGACCCACAGCCACGGGTCGGGCGGCGGGAAAAACTCCAGCTTGCCCGCGGCACGCGCATGCTCGATCACCGCCGTGGCGCCACCGCCGACTTTTCCGCTGACCGTCCAGGCAATGAACAGCAAACCGCCCATCGATACCGCCATCTGTACGAAATCGAGGATCGCCACCGAGAACATACCGCCGAATACGGTGTAGGTGAGCACGATGGCGGCGCCGAGGATCATGCCGGCGTTCTGCGAGACGACGCCGTCGGTGACGACGAAGAAAATAAGTCCGAGCGCCTTGATCTGTGCCGCGACCCAGCCCAGGTAGGAGAGCACGATGCAAACCGTGGTCACCACCTCCACCGTGCGGTTGTAGCGCATGCGGTAGAAGTCGCCGAGGGTGATGATGTTGAGCTTGTAGAGGTAGCGCGAGAAGATAATCCCGGCGATGATCAGGCACATCGACGAACCGAAAGGGTCGGCGACAACGCCGGTCAGGCCGTCCTTGACAAAAGTGGCCGACACGCCGAACACGGCCTCGGCGCCGAACCAGGTGGCGAACACCGTGGCCATCACCACCGGTAGCGGCAGGCTGCGGCCGGCGACGGCAAAATCCCGGGCGTTGTGGACTCGTGTGGCGGCAAACAATCCGATGCCGACCGACACCATCAGATAGAGCACGACGAACCAGACCAGCATCTGGAATCCTCCTTATTGCAGTATCGCGAAGCCCAGTGCAAAGGCCGCGATCGCAAACGCCAGCCATAACATCTGGCGCATGCTGCGTATCTCCGCGGCCAGGCTCTCCAGTTCCAGGTTGGGCGCCGGCGTCGCGGTGGCCATCAGTGCCTGATGCACCAGCCGCGGCAACGTGGGCAGCAACTTGGCCCAACTCGCGGCCTCGCGCTTGATGTTGTTTTCCAGCGCCAGCCAGCCCAGTTGCTCGCTCATCCAGCGTTCCAGAAAGGGCAGCGCCGTCTTCCACAAATCGAGTTCGGGATCGAGTTCGCGGCCGAGACCTTCGACGTTGAGCAGGGTCTTTTGCAGCAGCACCAATTGCGGCTGGATTTCCACGTTGAACTGGCGCGAGGTCTGGAACAGGCGCAGCAGCACGCGGCCCAGCGAAATATCCTTGAGCGGCCGGTCGAAGAAGGGCTCACAGACGGAACGGATCGCCGCCTCGAACTCGTCGACCCGGGTTTCCTTTGGCGCCCAGCCGGATTCGATGTGCACTTCGGCGACGCGCTTGTAATCGCGCTTGAAGAAAGCGAGAAAATTCTGCGCCAGGTAGTTCTTGTCGCTATCCGACAAGGTGCCGACGATGCCGAAATCGAGCGCGATGTAGCAGCCCTTGCGCACGCCTTCGGTGGCGACAAAGATGTTGCCCGGATGCATGTCGGCATGGAAGAAACCATCGCGGAACACCTGGGTGAAGAAGATTTCGACCCCGGCACGGGCCAGGCGCGGAATATCGACGCCCTTCTCGCGCAGCGCATCGATCTGCGAAATCGTCGTGCCGTGCATACGCTCCATGACCATCACGCTCTGCGTGCACCAGTCCCAATGCACCTCGGGCAGGATCAACAGGTCGGAGCCCTCGAAATTGCGCCGCAGTTGCGAACAATTTGCCGCCTCGCGCATCAGGTCCAGCTCGTAGTGCAGGTACTTGTCGAACTCGGCAACCACCTCGCGCGGCTTGAGCCGCCGGCCATCGGCCCAGAGTGTTTCGAGCAGGCTGGCGGCGACCTGCAGCAACGCGATGTCGTGCTCGATTACCGGCTGGATGCCTGGCCGCAGGATCTTCACGGCGACTTCGCGGCCGTCCGGCAGCACCGCAAAATGCACTTGCGCCACCGAGGCCGAGGCGACCGGTTCCCGGTCGAATTCCGCGAAGACCTGATCCACCGGTTTGCCGTAGGCCTTTTCCAGTTCCGCGATGGCCAGCTCCGACGCAAACGGCGGCACGCGATCCTGCAGTATTGCCAGTTCAT
>JAPLRA010000304.1 GCA_026399445.1 Sulfuritalea sp. | reverse complement strand
GGCGATGGCATTGCGGGCGCGCACCAGCAGGGCTTGGCCGAGCGCGTCGATCTTCGCCACAGGTTCGTAGAGGGCGAAGGAGGCATAGCCGACCACGCGGCCCTTGTCGCCCGCCGTATCGCCCGAATCGCATTGCGCCACGCGTTCGATCCGCAGCCCGCGGCGTCGCGCCACGGCGAGCAGGCCGTTGATCGGCAGCGCACCGCAGGCCTGGTCGAAGCTGGTGAGCTGATCCAGGGCCAGGATGTGCGCCACCGTGGCGTTGTCGATGGACTGCGCCTCCCGATAGCTGTGGAAATGGGACAGGTCGGAACTGATCACGATCAGGGTTTCCGGCCCGCCCCACAGGCGATCGAGTACTTCAGCAACCTCTCCGGCGCTGGCATCGCCCACCGCCAGCGGCACCAGTTCAAACGCGCCGAGCACGGTTTGCAGGAAGGGCAGTTGCACTTCCAGCGAATGTTCCTGGGCGTGGGCCGCATCGCTGGCGACGACCTGCGGCAGATCGGCCAGCGTATCCAGCGCGGCCCTGTCGAGCGGGATGCTGCCCAGCGGCGTGGCGAAGGCCGTTACGGTGGGTGCCGCGAGGCCGTGCACGGAAACGCGATGGCAGGGGCCGAGCAGGACCACGCGACGGATGCGTCCTGCCAATGGCGCCAGCAGGGCATAGGCATGGCCGGCGGTACCGCCGGAATAAATGTAGCCGGCATGCGGCACGATGACGGCCTTGAGCAGGCCCTTCGTGGTCGCATCAAAAGTCGGCGCTGGCGGTACGGCGAGACAGGTCGCCAATTCATCCTGCAAGCTGGCGGCATCACCGGGGTAGAACATGCCGGCAACAGCCGGCGGACGAGTCGCAGTGGCAGGGTTCATGGTCAATGTCTCCCGGCAATTTTGATCTCTTAGCGCGGGGTTCCTCGAAAGCGGGGGGCAGCATAGGGATGGGTATTGCGGAAGGCCTCGAACAGTTTCCAGCGCACGACCGGAATTCGCGCAATCAGTCGCAGGGGCACGGAGTAGATTTCGCTGCTTTCCAGCGCGACACAGGTGCGCGCCGTATCTGCAACGACCCGAAGGTCATGGGCGTGTTCCGCGATTTCGCGAAAAAGGCCATCGGAGCCCCAGTGCTGGCCGCTGCCGAGCACCTGCGCGTCATCACCCTCGCCCATGGTGAGACGTCCCCTGCCTACCAAATGCATCTGCTCGGGGTCGCCGAGGAAGCTTTCGCCGGCATCCAGTTCGGTAATCGTGCAGTTCTTGGCCAGGGAAAACAGCGTGGTGCTGGTGACGGCATCGCTGAACAGATAAGTGTGCCTGAGCCGTTCCTCGACCCGGCGCACCTCGATCAGTTCGGTGCCGGAAAAGAAGCGTTCGATGAAGCCGCGGTAGAGGTCGGCCGGCAGACGCAAGGCCTGGACGAACCCCACGGAACGATAGGTTTCCTCGCTGGCCTGGTTATGAATGGCCGCCGATTCGGCGAGCAGCGATCCGCTGAACAGAAAATGCGAATTGCCGGGTTCCTGGGTCAGCATTTCGACCTTGCCGGCCAGCAGGAGGTAGATCTCGCGCGGGACTTTCCCCGCTGGGGTAATGATGGTTTCCGGATTGAAGGTGACGATCCGGTTGTTCAGGAGCATGTGCAGCCGCTCCATCGATACCGATGGAAAATAGCTCTTGAGAAACTCGCTGGCGTCGCGCAGCAGGAAGTTCTGCTCGCCCGGAATCATCACATCCAGTGTGCCGAACGGGGCCCCAGAGCCGATGCGTCGCTCGATGTCGGTCAGGTCTCGCGAGGTATGCGCGAGCAGCAGCCGGCGTGATTCGTCTGCCGCGAAATCGATGGCGTTGCCGTGGATCATGCCGCCGCCAATGTCGATCTTCTTGATGTCGGCGGGCTCCAGATAGGCGGCCTTGATCGCCTTGGCGGCATTGGCACTCATGCCGGGTGCGGTAGCGTCGGAACAGGTCATCGCATCGATCACGGAGAAGGACGCGATGTCGGCGAGGTGGGCATAGGTTCGATAGCCGCCTTCCCACAGCACGCGGAAATTGAAAATGGTGGTTTCCACCGGATGCGGCGAAACAATCGGTCGCACTTCCAGCCCCATGATGTCGTTCCACTGGTCCTCCACCAGATCGTGGATGTCGAAGTAGCGGGCGAACTCGCTCTCCGGTATCGACAGCAACGCGCAGAATTTCCGGGTCACCGAGGCCCGCACCAGCGGCGTGGCGAAGTACTGCAGCGGCTGATCGCACTGGAGCAGGGTGGTGAGTCCGGCAAAATGATCGTCGTGGCAATGGGTGTGGAAGATTCCCGCCACTTCCTTCTTGCCGATGCCCAGCGCGTCGAGGCTGTAGTGGATGTTCGGCCCCGCATCGATCAGATACACCCGGCCCTGATGGATGAGGACACTGCCCATGGCCGGGCGGTTGTAGTCCCAGCCGTCGCCATCGCCGGCGTGAATTACGGCGAAATAATGGCGGTCGATGGCGACATGGCTCAGCGGATAGGGGCAGGGGTAGGTCTCGTCCCGGCCGAGATTGAGATCGATTTGCACCGCGTCGCTGCCGTGGCGAATCTCGAACACGTTGTAGGCGAGGCGTTCGATCTGCACGCCGTCTGCAATTTCGACAGCTGCGGTAGTCACCGGCAGGCATTCGACAAATGCGTCGGGCAGGGCAATCTGGCCAAAGGCGAAGCGGAGCTTGACGCGCATGAGTTCGTGCGCCTCGTCTGCGTCTATCCCCTGCTGCATCATTTCATCGGCGGAGATCAGTCCGTAGTTGCCGCGGTGAATGTAGCGCAACTGGGCGGCGAGTTGCTCCGGGGTGCCGATCAGCTTCGGCTTTCTGCCGGTATTGTTGGGATGGTTCGGAATGAGCATGCCCTGCCGATAGAGCATCTGCAGGATGGGGAACTCGGCCAGGTTGCACAGATGCCCGTTCTGGATCATCGAATCCGACAAGAGGATGGCGTTGGGCCCGGTCTCGAAAGTCACGCCGTTGCGTTCGGTAGTCTGGATGATGCCGCGACGGAACAGGTGCTTGACGCTGTCGGCGGGCGAGCCACAAAGCAGGGTCAGCCCGGCCTGCGGGATTTCGACATAGTAGATTCCCTTGGCAACGACGAGTTTGTGTATCGACATGGCAACGGGTTTCCGATTGGCAAGAACATCGTCTTTCATTTACTGCTCGCTTTCGGAATCAACGATGCGTGGCATCAGATCAGGAGAAGGCCGCCGACCAGGCCGGCCGCGATGGCGGCCAGCCCCGGCAAGGTACGGCGGGCCAGTGCCGCACCGCCGATGAAAATCACCAGCCCGGTTTTGAAGGCCAGGTTGGAAAGGGTTGCCAATGTTATCGCGGTTATGGTTTGGGCGGCAGTCAGCTTTTCCATGCTGAACATGCGCAGCGACGACAGCGTGATCGCATCGACGTCGGTCAGGCCCGAGGCGAGTGCCAGCAGGTAGAACCCGCGGTTGCCGGCTACATCCTGCAACCAGGCCGACAGCACCAGTATCAGCGCATAGAGGGCGCCAAAGGTCAGCGCAGTCCTGATTTCGGTCGGGTTGGCGACCTCCGGCATGGGCAGCGCGTCGCCGCTCTTGAGTTGTCGCCAGCCCCAGAGCGTTGCGGCAACACCCAGCGCGATGCCACAACCGAGCACGCCGAACAACTGCTCGACAATGGCCGGCGCGACAGCAAAGGAGACCAGCGCGAGGCGCACCATG
>JAPLRA010000263.1 GCA_026399445.1 Sulfuritalea sp. | reverse complement strand
TGGCAACAGTTGAACTCCGGGGGCTGGCATTTGATGATTTTGATCGGATTCTTGCGCGGCAGTGCGCCGACTCGGGCACCCCTCTTCGCCGCGTTGCGGAAGATTTTGATGAGGTAAGGAAACTCGGTTACATCAATAACCGCGAGACGACAATTCATCTGCAACACCCGAAGAAAAGAACTCTCCTGCGCCGGGTCCAGAAGGGCAGCCATGGAACTTCGCTGCTGCTCTATTTGCAGGACATCACCAAAGCATGTGAGGTTGATGAGCTGAAGAGTGAATTTCTGGCAACGGCCGCACACGAACTGCGCACACCGATGGCCAGCGTGCTTGGTTACGCAGAACTGCTATTGCTGCGGACTTATGATGCGGAAAAGAGTCGCGAACTTCTCGAAATAATCGTGCGGCAGTCGCGGCGCGTAAATGAACTGCTCAACGAGTTGCTTGACCTCGCTCGCATCGAGGCGCGGCGCGGCAAGGACTTCAATATCGGACGCATCGACGTCCATGCCTTGCTGCAAGAAGTTGTCGTCGGCCTCAAGGTGGCTGACGTTCGTTCGCTTCCTGCCATCTCTTCTCCCACGGATCAGCGCTGGATTCGCGCCGATCGCAGCAAGCTTGCACAGGCCCTGAACAATGTGATCTCGAATGCCTACAAGTATTCGCCAGGGGGTGGCACGGTCGACATCGAGCTAGTGCCGCCGATCAGCGACCGCGCATTGCTCGGTATCCGCATCACCGACCATGGCATGGGCATGACGCCGGAACAACTTGCCCGCATCTGCGAACGCTTTTATCGAGCCGACACCTCCGGCCAGATTCCCGGCACGGGCCTGGGCATGAGCATCGTCAAGGAAATCATCGAACTGCATGGCGGCCAGTTGGAAGTAGCCAGCAAAGTCGGCGCTGGTACTACGGTGACGCTCTGGTTGCCGGCATCAACGGTGGAATCAGCGCCGACGTAATTTAATTTCACAAGGACAAATCCATGAAACCCATCCTGCGCCTCCTCGGAATGCTTGCCTCGGTTCTGCTGATCCTGGTATCACCGCCCGCCGCCGCCGATCTGAAGGAAATCCAGGCGCGCGGCGAATTGCGCCACATCGGCATTCGCTACGCCAATTTCGTCACGGGCGCCGGCGACGGCTTTGACGTCGAACTGGCGCAGGGGTTCGCGCGCCACATCGGCGTGAAGTACACCCTGGTGTATTCCGATTTCTACAACGTGATCCGCGACCTGTTGGGCAAGGACGTCGTGCGCAAGGGCAGCGAAGTCAGCCTCGCCGGTGACTTCCCGATCAAGGGTGACCTCATCGCCACCGGCTTCACGATGCTGCCGTGGCGCGAACAGGTGCTGCTCTATTCAAAGCCCACCTTTCCCTCGCAAGTGCTGCTGGTGGCCCGTGCCGAGTCAAGCCAGCGCCCCATCGCCGGCAGCTCGAATCTGGCGCACGACATTGCGGAAACCCAGGCATTGATCAGCGGCAAGAGCGTGCTGGTGATGGAAAAGACTTGCCTCGACCCGGCCAATTACGGACTCAAGGGCAAGGGCATTGACCTGCGCGCCTACACCAAGAGCGCCAACCTGAACGAGATGGTGCCCGCACTGCTCAACGGTGACGCCGAATTCACCTTGCTCGACGTGCCCGACGCCATTCTCGACCTGCAGAAATGGGCGGGTCGCATCAAGGTCATCGGCCCCATCTCCGAAGTGCAGGACCTCGCTGCCGCCTTCCCGAAATCGTCCCCCCAACTGCGCGACGAGTTCAACGTTTATCTGGCGAAAATTCGCGCCGATGGAAGTTATGACAAGCTGGTACGCAAGTATTATCCAGGCATCCAGCGCTGTTTCCCGGTCTTCTTCGAGAAGTCCCGCTGAACATGCACTCTGAAGCGCTGGCTCACCTCTATCGTCGGATGCTGCCGCGGCTGCCGATCATCGTGGCGCTGGCCTTCGGCTTGTATTCGCTGGCGCTGGTCGGCTATACGGTGAGTTCGTGGCGTTACATGAAACAGGACGCGGACCGCTTCCTGGTGGCGGACAGCACGCGCCGCGCCGCCGCCCTGGGTGACCTGGCGGACGAGGTGGGCAGAGAAGCGGTGCTGCACGCCAATCTGCATGAGATCCGCAGCTATCTCATGAATCGCGATCTTGGCATGTCGTCGCGTTA
>JAPLRA010000100.1 GCA_026399445.1 Sulfuritalea sp. | reverse complement strand
CCGATGGGACAGGCGGTGATCGGCGGCGTCATGACATCGAGCTTGCTCACCCTGATCGTGGTGCCGGTGATCTACACCTACCTCGACGATTTCACGAATTGGCTGCGCCGGCGCTTTGCCGGCCCTTCCGGAGACTCCGCATGAAACTCGCCCCCCTTCTTCTCCTGCCCATGCTGCTCGCCGCCTGCAGCGAACCGCCGCCGCCGGCCGCCGCACCCAGGCTGGTGCGCACTCTGAAAGTCGGCGCTGGCGATACGGCGACTGACGGCGCGCAGCGCAGCTACAGCGGCGAGGTTCGCGCCCGAATCGAGACCACGCTGGGCTTTCGCATCGCCGGCAAGATCGTCGAACGGCGCGTCGACGCCGGCATGGCGGTCAAGGCCGGCCAGGTATTGGCTCGCCTCGATCCGATCGATGCCGGTCTGCAGGTGACGCAGGCCGAAGCGCAGCGTGAGTTGGCAGCGGCGGAACTCGCGCGCTACAAGGACTTGAAGGCGAAGAACTTCATCAGCGCCTCCGCCCTCGATGCCAGAGAAACCGCCTTCAAGGCCGCTGAGGCGCAGGCTCAGCTATCGAAGAACCAGGCGGCTTACACAACGCTGGTGGCCGACAGGAACGGTGTCATCGGTCAGGTGCTTGCAGAGCCGGGGCAGGTGGTGAGCGTCGGCCAGCCGGTGTTTCGACTCGCTCCCGATGGCGAGCGCGAAGTGGCCATCGCCATTCCAGAGGGCGAAGTCAGCGCATTCAAGCTCGGCCAAGCCGCGGAAGTCAGCTTCTGGGCGACGCAGGGCGCGACCGGGAAACCACTGGCCGGGCGTCTGCGCGAGATTTCGCCGGTGGCCGATCCGGTAACCCGCACCTATGCCGCGCGCGTCAGCCTGAAGGATGCCGATCCCTTGTTGCCGCTGGGATTGACCGCAACAGTGCGCTTCCCGACCGGCGCCCCGGGCGCGACCCGGCTGGTCGTGCCGCTGACCGCGATTTTCCAGCAGGGCAATCAGCCGGCGGTGTGGAAAATCGGCGCTGGCGACACGGTGACATTGCAGGCGGTGACTGTCGCGGCCTTCACCGATAGTGGGGCGGTTGTGGTTGCGGGCTTGACCGGCGGCGAGCAGATCGTCGCGGCCGGCGTCAACCTGCTCACGGCGGGCGAGAAGGTCAGGGTTTCGCCCCAGGCGACCCGCCAATGAAGCAGCTCAATCTTTCCGAGTGGGCGCTCAAGCACCCGCAGATGGTGCTGTATCTGATGATCGTCTTCATGATCGGCGGCGCCATTTCCTTCTTTCAGCTTGGGCGCGCCGAGGATCCTGATTTCACGTTCAAGGTCATGGTGGTGCGCACGTTGTGGCCGGGGGCGAGCGCCCAGCAGGTCGAACAGCAACTGACGGAGCGCATCGAAAAGAAACTGGCCGAGACGCCCTGGGTGGATGTGTTGCGCACGGCTTCCAAGCCGGGCGAATCGTTGACCATCGTCATCCTCAAGGATTACACGCCGAAGACCGAGGTGCCGGAAGCCTGGCGTCAGGTGCGCAAGAAGCTCGACGACATTCGTCATACGCTGCCGGCGGGTGTGCAGGGACCCTTCCCCAACGACGAATTCGGCGACGTGCAGATGAAGATCTTCGCCCTGACCTCGCGCGACGACAAGGCGGGTTATGGCATGGGCGACCTGCGCCGCGAGGCCGATCGCCTGGCGCGCGAACTGCGCCGCGTGGAGGATGTGAAGAAGATCGAACTGATCGGCGTGCAGGACGAGAAGATTTACATCGATGTCAGCCCGGCGCGGCTGGCCGCCATGGGACTGGTGCCGACCCAGGTGTTCGATGCCCTGCAGCGGCAGAACGCCGTGGCGCCGGCCGGACACGTCGAAACCGAAACGGATCGCGTGCGGCTGCGCGTCAGCGGCCCTTTCGACAGCGTCGATGCGCTGCGCGAAACCACGCTGGCGGTGGGCGGGCGGAATTTCCGTCTGGGCGACATCGGCAAGATCACGCGCGGCCTCGCCGATCCGCCGCAACCGCGCATGCGCGTTGCCGGACGCGAGGCGGTCGGCCTCGGCATCGTCATGGCCCGCGGCGGCAATGTCATTGCACTGGGCGAAAATCTTGCCACCACAATGGCCCGGCTGCAGCGGGATTTGCCGGTCGGCATGGACGTCCATGTGGTTTTCGATCAGCCGGACATCGTCAAGACCTCGCTCAACCTGTTTGTGCGCACGCTGGGCGAGGCGATCCTGATCGTGCTGGCGGTGTCCTTCCTCAGCCTCGGCTGGCGCACCGGAACGGTGGTGGCTCTGTCGATTCCACTGGTGCTGGCAATGACCTTCTTCGCCATGAAGATCTTCGGCATCGACCTGCAGCGCATTTCGCTCGGCGCCCTGGTGATCTCGCTGGGCCTCCTGGTCGATGACGCCATCATCGCCGCGGAAATGATGGTGGTGAAAATGGAGCAGGGCTGGGACCGTTTCAAGGCGGCCACCTTCGCCTACACCTCGACTGCATTTCCGATGCTCACCGGAACCCTGATCACGGCGGCGGGCTTCACGCCGGTCGGCTTTGCCAAGTCGGGCGCCGGCGAATACACCATCTCGATCTTTCAGGTGGTCACCATTGCGCTGCTGGTGTCGTGGATCGTCGCGGTGGTGTTCACGCCTTACCTCGGCTACAAGCTGCTCGACCCGGCCAAGCTGCGCGAAATCGGCGAGAAGCACGGCGGCGACATCTACGACTCGCCCTTCTATCGGCGTTTTCGCGCTCTCGTGGTGTGGTGCCTGCGTCACCGCTGGCTGGTGATTGGCGCCACGGTTGCGGGTTTCGTCTTGTCGCTGATGGCCTTCAACGGCGCGGTGCAGAAGCAGTTCTTTCCTGCCGCCAGCCGGCCCGAACTGATGGTCGACATCTGGCTGCCGCAGGGCGCCTCGCTGAAGGCCACCGAGCGCGAGGTCAAGCGCGTCGAGGCCCTGGTGGACAAGGATGCCGGTATCGCGTCGTGGTCGTCCTACGTCGGCAACGGCGCGCCGCGCTTCTTTCTGTCGCTCGATCAGCAACTGTTTGCCGACAACTTCGGGCAGATGGTGATCGTCACCAAGGGGCTGAAGGAGCGGGAAGAGGTCAAGAACAAACTGGAGGCCGCGTTCGATGCAGCGGACGGCTCGTGGTCGCATTTGCGCATGCGCGTGGTGCGCTTGGAAAACGGACCGCCGGTGGGCTATCCGGTGCAGTTCCGCATTCTCGGCGAGGATCTCGCTGCCTTGCGCGACGGGGCCGAAAACATTTCGACCGTGATGCGCGCCCATCCCAACCTGCGCAACGTGAATTTCGACTGGAACGACCGCGTCAAAGCCGTTCGGGTCGAGATCGACCAGGACCGCGCCCGCGCGCTCGGGGTTTCCAGCCAGGACGTGGCGCTGACCCTGCAGGGCTGGTTGGTGGGCGCCACTGTGACGCAGTTCCGCGAGGACGACCAGTTGATCGACGTAGTCTGGCGCGCCGGTGCCGAGCGAGGGGCGGAAAATTCGGCCGATCCGCGAACCCTGACACGCTTGCCCGACCTTGACATCGTCGCCACCAGCGGACGGCATATTCCGCTGGCGCAGGTTGCGCGTCTGGTGCCTATACTCGAAGAAGGACTGATCTGGCGGCGTGACCGCCTGCCGACGATTACCGTCCGGGCCGACGTGGTCGGCAGCCTGCAGCCGCAGGCCGCATCGGCGCAGATCGATCAGCAACTGGCCGCTTTGAAGGCCGGGCTGCCGCCGGGATTCCGCATTGAAACCGGCGGCTCGACGGAAGAGTCGGCCAAGGGCGAGAACTCGATCAAGGCCGTGGTGACGCTGATGATCGTCGGCGTCATCACCCTGTTGATGATCCAGTTGCAGAGCATCAGCCGCACGATCATGGTGCTGCTCACCGCACCGCTGGGCCTGATCGGCGTGACGCTGGCGCTGCTGGTGTTCCAGGTGCCCTACGGCTTTGTCGCCAACCTCGGCGTGATCGCACTGATGGGCATGATCCTGCGCAATTCGGTGATCCTGGTGGATCAGATCGAGCAGGACGAGCAGTCCGGCAAGAGCGAGTGGGAGGCGATTGTGGGGTCCACCGTGCGCCGCTTCCGCCCCATCACGCTGACCGCGGCGGCGGCGGTACTGGCTATGATCCCGTTGACCCGCCAGGTATTCTGGGGGCCGATGGCGGTCGCTATCATGGGCGGCCTGATTGTCGCCACGGTGCTCACCTGCCTATTCCTGCCGGCCCTCTATGCGGCGTGGTTCAGGGTCAAGGAGCCGACCGATGATCTGGCGGCAGCGTAGAATCCCTCTCTTGCCGGCTTTGCTGAAATATTAGAGCATGCTAATATAGAAACCGTGGAGATATCATGAACGTCGAACAAGCCCGCTTTAACATGATCGAGCAGCAACTAAGACCCGGCAAGGTGTTGAACCCGGACGTCCTTGATGTGCTGTTCGTGGTCAAGCGCGAAGAGTTCGTGCCGTCGGCGCATCGTCGACTGGCCTTTGCCGACACCCAGATTCCCCTCGGGGGTCAGGCCGGCGCTTTGATGTTTTCGCCCATGGTGGAAGCCCACGCGCTGCAGTCGCTGGCAATGAAGAAGCACGAGAACGTGCTGGAAGTCGGCACCGGCTCCGGCTACATGGCCGCCCTGTTGGGCGCCCATGCCGACCACGTCTGGTCGGTCGAGATCGATCCGCAACTGGCGGCCACGGCGCGCGAGAATTTGCGGCGCGCGGGGGCGACGAACGTCTCCGTGGAAATCGGCGACGGCCTGGCCGGCCTCGCTGCCCATGGGCCCTACAATGCCATCATGGTGTCGGGTGCGGTAGATGCGACACCGCGGGCATTGCTCGATCAGCTCAAGCCGGGCGGACGCCTCTTCGCCATCGAGGGCAGGGCGCCGGCCATGGAAGCCGTGCTTTATACGCGGACGGGCGATGACTTCCGCCGCGTCGCCGTATTCGAAACCGTGGTTGCCCCCTTGCGCGCGGCCGAGACCGCGTCGGCGTTCGTCTTCTGAGCCGATGCGCCAGCTTTCTGCCTCACAACTCAAGGAATGGCTAGCCGATGCAGAGCGGACCAAACCGGTGCTGCTCGACGTCCGCGAACTTTGGGAGTTCGAGACCTGCCGCATCGCCGGTTCGCAATCCATGCCGATGCGCGGCATACCGGCTCGCTACACCGAGCTGAAGCGGGATGCGGATATCGTGATGATCTGTCATCACGGCGCGCGCAGTTTTCAGGCGGGAATGTTTCTGGAACAGATGGGCTTCAGCAGCATCATCAACCTGCAAGGCGGCGTCGCCGCCTGGGCGCGGGATGTTGATCCAGCAATGCCAACGTACTAATTACCGAGTCGCGGAGCAAGCATGAGAAAAGCACTTCCACTGATGATTGCCGGCTGCCTGTCTGCCGGGCTGACCGAATTTTCTTATGGCGCCGACCTGATGGCGGTGTATCGCGATGCCATCGCCTACGACGCGCAATATGCTTCCGCGCGCGCCTCGCTGGAGGCCGGACGTGAAAAGCTGCCTCAGGGCCGCGCCGGCTTGCTGCCTACGGTGGGCCTGGGGGCCAGCACGACGTGGAATGACATCGATACCACCCGTCGGGTGGCCGGCGCCACCGAGACCAACACCAAGTACAACAACAACGGCTGGACGGTCACGCTGTCGCAGCCGCTGTTCCGCTGGCAGAACTGGGTCGCCTACACGCAGTCGGAACTCGCGGTGGCGCAAGCCGAAGCGCAGTTCGGGCTGGCACGGCAGGACCTGATCGTGCGTGCGGCACAGGCCTACTTCGATGTGCTGCTGGCGCTCGACACTCTGGCGACGGCGCAGGCGCAGAAAGTGGCGATCGCCGAGCAGCTTGAATCGGCCAAGCGCAATTTCGAGGTCGGCACCGCGACCATTACCGACACCCACGAAGCCCAGGCGCGCTATGACCTGACCAGCGCGCAGGAAATCGCCGCCGACAATGACCTGAGCGGAAAGCGGCAGGCTTTGCGTGCGGTCATCGGCAAGGAGCCGGAAGGCCTGAAGAACCTGCGACCCGGCGTGCAGCTGGTCCGGCCGCAGCCGGACGACATCAACAAGTGGGTGGAGATGGCCGAATCGGCCAGCGCCTCGGTGCAGATCTACCAGGCACTGTATGAAATTGCTACGCGTGAAGTCGAAAAGCAGCGCGCCGGCCACTACCCGACGCTGGATCTGGTCGCGACCCGCGGCCGCAGTTCAGCAACCAACAGCACGACTTTGGGCTTCGGCAGCGACAGCAACGCCAGCACCATCGGCGTCCAGCTATCAATCCCGATCTTCGCCGGCGGTGCAGTGGTTTCGAAGGATCGCGAAGCCGTCGCCTTGAAGGACAAGGCCGGTGCCGATCTCGAAAACGCGCGGCGCACCGCGGCGCTCAACGCGCGGCAGGCGTATCTGGGGGTGAATTCCGGATTGGCGCAGGTGAAGGCCTATGAAGCGGCGCTGACGTCATCGCAGTCGGCACTCGACTCGAACAAGCTCGGCTATGAAGTCGGCGTGCGCATCAACATCGACGTGCTGAACGCTCAGGGCCAGCTTTTCGACACTCGCCAGAAGCTGGCGAAGGCTCGGTTGGATACGCTGGCCGCATTGCTCAAGCTCAAGGCCGCTGCCGGCAGCCTGAGTGAAGATGATGTGGCGGCGATCAACGCCCTGCTGGAGTAGCATGGCGAGATAGAAATCCGGAAGGCAGGAGACGCGCGATGCTGAATGAGCAACTGGAATATGTCAGCCCCGAAGACTATCTGCGGATGGAGGCGCAAAGCCCGGTGCGGCACGAGTATGTGGCTGGCGGCATCTATGCGATGACCGGCGCCAGCCTGCGTCACAACATTCTGGCGGGGAACCTGTTTTCCGCCCTTCGCGCCCATCTCAAGGCCTCGCCGTGCCGGGTCTTCATTGAAGGCGTCAAGCTACATGTCGCGCTCGATAACGCCTACTACTATCCCGACGTGATCGTCAGTTGCGATCCTCGGCTGCAAACCATCAGCAGCGATTCAATGGCCATCGACCAGCCCACGCTTGTTATCGAAGTGCTTTCCAGTTCGACAGAAGGCGTGGATCGTCGCGAAAAATTCTTCGCCTACCGCAAGATCGCAAGCCTGAAAGAATATCTGCTGGTTCGGCAGGACAAGATGGAAATCGAGCTGTTTCGTCGCCAAGGCGATGTCGGCTGGGAACACTGCGTGTTCAGCGCGGGCGACGAGCTGTCGCTGGCCAGCCTGGAATTTCACTGCCCGTTGGGCGAAGTCTACGAGGGCAGCGGTCTCTGAACGGACGGAAGCGTCCGGTCGATCAGCGCCAGCGTGCGTTGAGTCGCCCCGCGATGGCGCTCGGCGAAGGCGCGTCCGGCTTCACCCATCTCGCGCCGTCGATCAACGTCTGCAAGCAGGGCATTGACCTGGGTGACCAGGTCATCGGCATCGGCTATTGACAGCGCGGCACCGCAGGCGATCGCCTCGCGTGCGACTTCGGCAAAATTTCGTGTTGATGGGCCGATCAGAACCGGCGTGCCGCAGGCGGCCGCTTCGATCAGGTTCTGGCTGCCGAAATCGAGCAGGCTGCCGCCAATGAAAGCGATGTCGGCCGATGCGTAGTACGCAAACATCTCGCCCATGCTGTCGCCGATCAGAACCCGGGTAGCGGGCGCGATCGCAGTGTTTTCGCTGCGCCGTTGCATGCCGAAGCCACACTCGGCCACTAGTCGCGCCACCTCGTCGAAGCGCTGCGGGTGCCGAGGGACGATGACCAGCAACGCCGTAGCGTCAGCGCCGACTTTGCCCCCATCTGAATTCCGCCACGCATCCAGGATCAGTACTTCCTCGCCCACGCGGGTGCTGGCCGCCAGCCATGTCGGGCGGTTGCCCCAGTTCGCGCGAAACTCGCGGCCGAGTTCGATCTGCTCTTGTGGTGTCGCGACGTCGAACTTGATGTTGCCGGTGACGGTAACGCCCTGCGCGCCAAGCGCTTCGAGTCGTCCGGCATCGGCGGCCGACTGTGCGCCGACTGCCGTCAGGCCCTGCAGCGCTTCGCGTGTCAGTGCCGGG
>JAPLRA010000248.1 GCA_026399445.1 Sulfuritalea sp. | reverse complement strand
TATTGGCATTTTCGCCCAAGAAGGGTGCCGGGATCATCAAGAAGGTGCTTGAGTCAGCGATCGCGAAGGCGGAACACAACGACGGCGCCGATATCGATGCATTGAAGATTACGCGGATCTATGTCGAAAAGGGCACGGTGCTCAAGCGCTTTACGGCGCGAGCAAAGGGACGCGGCAACCGCATCCTCAAGCCTACTTGTCACATTTTCGTTTCCTTTTGCGACTAAGGATGGCACATGGGACAAAAGATTCATCCGACCGGCTTTCGTCTTTCGGTCACGCGCAACTGGACTTCCCGCTGGTACGCCAGCAGCAAGACTTTCCCGCAGATGCTCAAGGAGGACCTGGAGGTCCGCGAGTATCTGAAAAAGAAGCTGGCACACGCCTCAGTTGGTCGCGTCGTGATCGAGCGTCCGGCCAAGAACGCACGGGTTACGGTTTATAGCGCCCGCCCCGGGGTCGTTATTGGCAAGAAGGGTGAGGACATCGAGCATCTGAAGGCTGAGCTCCAGCGCAAGATGGGTGTGCCGGTCCATGTCAATATCGAAGAGATCCGCAAGCCCGAAATCGATGCCCAGTTGATCGCAGATTCGATCGCCCAGCAACTGGAGAAGCGCATCATGTTCCGCCGTGCCATGAAGCGGGCAATGCAGAATGCAATGCGTCTCGGTGCCCAAGGCATCAAGATCATGAGTTCCGGACGCCTGAATGGCGCCGAGATTGCCCGCCGGGAATGGTATCGCGAAGGCCGTGTGCCATTGCATACACTGCGCGCCGACATTGACTACGGAACCGCCGAGGCGAAAACCACGTACGGCATCATCGGCATCAAGGTATGGGTCTTCAAGGGTGAGATTCTGTCGCGCAGCGAGACCTTGATGGCTGCTCCGGAGCCGATCGTCGATGATCAGCGCAAACCGCGCCGCAGTCCCGGCAAGCCGCGAACCGAGAGCGAGGGCGAAGCCAAGCCCGCCGCCACTCGTCGCGCGTCTGCCAAGAAGGCAGATGAAGTCAAGCCGGAAGTCAAGCCGGAAGCTGTTGCTGCCGCGCCGAAGACCCCCGTCAAGCGTATTCGCAAGGCCCCGGCCAAAGCCGAGGGTGTCGATAGCGCAGCGAAAGAAGGCAAGGAGTAAAACATGCTGCAACCTGCCCGCAGAAAGTATCGCAAGGAACAAAAGGGTCGCAACACCGGGCTCGCCACCAGGGGCGCCAAAGTCAGCTTTGGCGAGTATGGGCTCAAAGCCATTGGGCGCGGTCGTCTGACGGCCCGTCAAATTGAGGCTGCGCGCCGTGCCATGACACGTCATATCAAGCGCGGCGGCCGCATCTGGATCCGTATTTTTCCGGACAAGCCGATTTCGAAGAAGCCGCTTGAAGTTCGGATGGGTAACGGCAAAGGCTCCCCGGAATACTGGGTCGCCGAGATCCAGCCCGGCAAAGTCCTGTACGAGATGGACGGCGTGGACGAGGTGCTGGCACGTGAGGCGTTCCGCCTGGCCGCAGCCAAGCTTCCACTCGAAACCACCTTCGTTACCCGCCATTTGGGATAAGTCATGAAAACAAGTGAGCTGAGAGCAAAGAACAACGAGGATCTGCAGAAGGAGTTGCTGGAATTGCGCAAGGCGCAATTCGGGCTTCGCATGCAGGTCGCCACACAGCAGCTGACCAATACCAGTCAGGTCGGCAAGGTGCGCAAGGATATTGCGCGCGTTAAAACCATTCAGCGTGAGAAGGCGGCGGCAAAATGACGGATGCGACCACTCAAACCGTACGACGCACCCTTCAGGGTCGGGTCGTTTCGGACAAAATGCAGAAGACCGTGACAGTGCTGATTGAGCGCAAGGTAAAGCATCCCGTGATCGACAAGATCATGACGCGCTCAAAAAAATATCACGCCCACGTTGAGGGACTGGAAACGGCCGCTGGCGATCTGGTGCAGATCGAAGAGTGCGCCCCAATTTCCAAGACCAAGGCGTGGCGCGTCGCCAAGGTCATTGAGAAGGCGCGCGCCGCTTGATCGCTTGTTGGTGGTGGTGTGGCCAAGCAATATCATAAATAGTAGTTGACAACAGTGTGGCGCGATGTAAAATCTCGCCTCTTTACTCGGCCAGGGTCTTCTCTTCCTGGCATTCCAGCCCCTAGCGGGCTCCAAGACTGATCGCGAGACTTGAGTCAACCGCGGATT
>JAPLRA010000175.1 GCA_026399445.1 Sulfuritalea sp. | reverse complement strand
AACTCCGGCGAGTGAACTTTCCGCTGCTTTGCTGCTTTCATATCGTCTCGTTCCTCATGACAGCGCACAGCTTAAACCGCTGTCCTAAAAACGGGATCCACTTTAGCCTCAACGCGGCGGCGATTCCCGAAGCCTTGCTGGAGGCGGAGTTGTTCGGTGTCGAGCCCGGTGCCTTTACCGGTGCGGGAAGCAAGTCGCGCACGGGCAAGTTCCAGTTGGCCGACGGCGTACGCTGTTTCTCGACGAGGTCGGCGACATGCCGCTGGGTTTGCAGCCCAAGCTGTTGCGGGTACTGCAGGAAGGCGAGGTCGAGCCGCTGGGCGGCAATCAGCTGCGCCCGGTCAATGTGCGGGTGATCGCGGCGACCAGCCGTGACTTGAAGACGATGATGGAGACGGGCAGCTTCCGTGCCGATCTTTACTATCGACTCAATGTGTTGCCGATCCGCCTGCCGCCGCTGCGGGAGCGGCGCGAGGATATCCCCATGCTGTGCGAAACGCTGCTGGAACAGATCGCCGAGCAGGGAGGCGAAGCATCCCGCGCGCTGACCGCGGATGGCGTGGCGCGGCTCGCGGCCTATGACTGGCCGGGCAACGTGCGCGAGTTGCGTAATGTGCTGGAGCAGGCAGTGGCGCAGTCGGACAACCGCCGTCTCGCCAGCGCCGACTTTCCCATGTTGCCGGAGACCGTAGTGATTCTGCCGCCGGTGCCGGATGCCTTGACGATTTCCGGCGCGCCCCGGGCACGTCCGTTGCGCGAGGCGGTCGCGGTGGCCGAGCGGATCGAGATTCTGCGGGCATTGGAGGAAACCGGATGGGTCAAGCTGCATGCCGCCAAACTGCTGGGCATCAGTCGGGCCCAGCTATATGAGAAACTTGCGATACTTGGCATTGTGTCCGAGGAAGCAGGCAGCTGAGATTCTGTCCGTTTTTCAAGACCATTGTAAAGTTGCGTTATTACAATGAGTTATTGGTATTGATCGCGATGACTGTCCGGATTAGCGGACAAATTATGAGCCGGATTTACGGCCCAAAGGTGGGCTGACTCACGAGTTTCACAGCATTTCCAAGGCATGGCACATCTCCTGCATAGGGAATCCAGAACCCGCTCGCGCGGGAAATCATTCCCTATACGGAGGACCAGATATGAAACTCAAGGCCTTGGCATTTTCAACCCTGACGGCGGCAGCCGTCATCTTGACCGCCCCGGTCAGCGCGCAGGAACTCAAGATTGCCCTTATCGCCGGCAAGACCGGCGCCCTCGAAGCCTATGCCAAGGAAACCGAAATGGGTTTCATGATGGGTCTGGAGTATCTGACCAAAGGCACCATGACCCTCAACGGACGCAAGATCAAGGTCATCGTCAAGGACGATCAGGGTAAGCCGGATCTCGCCAAGGCCGCTTTGGCGGAAGCCTACGGTGACGACAAGGTGGATATCGCCGTCGGCACCACCTCGTCCGGCGCGGCGCTGGCGATGCTGCCGGTCGCCGAGGAATACAAGAAGGTACTGATTGTCGAGCCGGCGGTGGCCGATGCGATTACCGGAGACAAGTGGAACCGCTACGTCTTCCGCACCGGGCGCAACTCCACCCAGGACGGCTTGGCCGCGGCCGCCACCTTGATGGGCGACGTCAATGTCGCTTTCCTGGCGCAGGATTACGCTTTCGGCCGTGATGGCATCAAGGCCTTCAAGGATTCGCTGGCCGCCGTCAAGAGCAAGGCCAAGGTGGTGCATGAGGAATATGCGCCGCAAACCGCGACCGACTTCACTGCCTCGGCGCAGCGGATATTCGATGCCCTGAAGGACAAGCCGGGCCGCAAGATCCTTTCCATCTACTGGGCCGGCCCGAACCCGCTGACCAAGATCGCCGACATGAAGCCCGAGCGCTATGGCATCGAGCTGAGCGCTGGCGGCAACATCCTTCCGGTGATGAAGGGCTGGAAGAATCTGGTCGGCATGGAAGGCAGCATCTATTACTACTACGCTTTCCCGAAGAATGCGATGAACGACTGGCTGGTCGCCGAGAACCAGAAGCGCCTCAAGCAGCCGCCGGATTTCTTCACCGCAGGTGGCTTCGCAGCCGCGAGCGCGGTGGTGACGGCACTGACCAAGGCCGGCTCAAGCGATACGGAGAAACTGATCGCCACCATGGAAGGCATGGATTTCGACACGCCCAAGGGCAAGATGACGTTCCGCAAGGAGGACCATCAGGCGATGCAGACCATGTACCACTTCCGCATCAAGAAAGCCCAGGCCAACGAATGGGATTTGCTTGAACTGGTGCGCGAATTCCCGGCAGCCGAACTGCCGGTGCCGGTCAAGAACAAGCGCTGAAGAGTCTTCGCTGAGCCGGCATTGGTCCGGTTCAGCGATCCCTCATTTCATGAACAAAGAACATCCCGTTCTCTCGACGCACGGCCTCAGCATCCGTTTTGGCGGGCATATCGCCGTCAATAACGTGAGCTGCGAGTTTCGTCCGGGTACCCTGACCGCGATCGTCGGGCCCAACGGTGCCGGAAAAACCACGTACTTCAACTTGATTTCGGGGCAGTTGCCACCCACCTCCGGCACGGTGCGCCTGTACGGGGAAGACATCACCCGGCTCGGCGCTCCGCAACGCACCAAGCGTGGCATCGGGCGTGCGTTTCAGCTGACCAATCTGTTTCCCAATTTGACCGTACTGGAGAACGTTCGCCTGGCGGTGCAAAGCCACGCCGGACTGGGGCTCAACATGATTTCAATGTGGGCCGGCCATGTCGAACTGATCGAGAAGGCCGAGAATTTCCTGCATGTCGCAGCGCTGACCGAGCGCCGCCACGAACTGGCCTCCGCCCTGTCGCACGGCGACAAGCGCAAGCTGGAAATAGCCATTCTGCTGGCCCTGGAGCCGGACATTTTCATGTTCGACGAGCCGACCGCCGGCATGAGCGTGGACGAGGTGCCGGTGGTGCTCGACCTGATCCATCACGTCAAGGCGCAGGGTGACAAGACTATCCTGCTGGTCGAGCACAAGATGGACGTGGTGCGGTCCTTGGCCGACCGCATCATCGTGCTGCACAACGGCTATCTCGTCGCCGACGGCGACCCGGCCGAGGTGATGGCTTCGCCCATAGTGCAGGAAGCCTATCTGGGGACGGGGATGGCGGATCATGTCTGAGGCTCTGCTTGAAATGGCTGGAGTGCATACTCACATCGGCCAGTACCACATCCTGCAGGGCGTCGATCTCGTGGTGCCGAAGGGCGGCATCACCGTGCTGCTGGGCCGCAACGGCGCCGGCAAGACGACGACCCTGCGCACCATCATGGGCCTGTGGCACGCCTCGCGCGGCAGCGTCCGTTTCGACGGCCATGACATCACACAGAGCCCGACGCCGGAGATCGCCTGCGCCGGCATTGCCTATGTACCGGAGAGCATGAGCATCTTCTCCGACCTCACGGTGCGCGAGAACCTGTTTCTCGCAGCGCGTAGCGTCAAGAATGCCGACCAGATGGACGAGGCGCGCCTGGAATGGATTTTCAGTTTCTTCGGTGCGCTGAAGAAATTCTGGAACCAGCCGGCGGGCACCTTGTCTGGTGGCCAGAAGCAGATGGTAGCGATCGCCCGCGCCATCGTCGAGCCGAGAAAGCTGCTGTTGATCGACGAGCCGACCAAGGGTCTGGCGCCGGCCATCATCCAGGGCATGATCGCGGCGTTTCGCGAACTCAAGCAGACCGAAACCATCCTGCTGGTCGAGCAGAACTTCAGCTTT
>JAPLRA010000075.1 GCA_026399445.1 Sulfuritalea sp. | reverse complement strand
TACGCCCATGATGTCTTCTTCACGCATGACCAGCAGCTCGTCGCCATCGACCTTGACGGTCTGGCCGGAGTACTTGCCGAACAGCACGCGGTCGCCAACCTTCAGCGACATGGGACGGACCTTGCCGTCGTCCTGGATCTTGCCGTTGCCGACAGCCTTGACTTCGCCCTGATCGGGCTTCTCTGCGGCGTTGTCAGGAATGACGATGCCGGAAGCGGTTTTCTTCTCTTCTTCGAGACGCTTGACGATAACGCGATCATGCAAAGGACGGATTTTCATGGGGTTGATCTCCTCTTAAACGGGGTTGTTACAGAAAAAAGCCGCTGCGGGCGGGCCGCAGGTCTGGGTCGGGCGCAGGCCGTCTATTAGCACTCATCGCCAACGAGTGCTAATAATAGGGCCTAAAGGTCGATTCTTCAAGAGGGAGGCCAACAATTATCGTTCGGCCCGCAAGCGCGCTGACCCACCTCGCCGGCAAACACGCCGACCGGGGGCGCTAGCTATTTCCCAAACACAAGCCTGAACAACTCTGGCAGGCTGGACACCCCGAGTTTTTGGCGAATGTTGGCCCGATGAAACTCGACGGTCTTGACGCTGATGGATAGCGCTTCGGCAATTTCACGATTCTGCTTGCCGCTGACGAGCTGTTCGAGCACATCGGTTTCCCTTCTCGACAGAGAGGCGATCCGGTCTGACGGGTTCAGCGAACCATCGCTGGCCTGCTCTGCCTCCTTGCCTTGATCGGCATTGGTCCTGAGCGCGTTCATCACCGCCATGACAAGACGATGCTCATCCAGTGGTTTCTGGATGAAGTCGACGGCGCCGGCCTTCATCGCCCTGACCGCAAGCGGAACATCCCCGTGCCCGGTGAGAAATACGATGGGGAGCCGAATCCGCCGCTTGTGCAATTCGGACTGCAATTCCAGTCCGGTCATGCCCGGCATGCGGATATCCAATATCAGGCAGCCGGAGTCCCGCGGGTTGAGCCTTTGCATGAACTCTCTCGCGGAGCCAAAGGTTTCAGCGTGCAGGCCTGCCGCGCGCATCAACATGGACAAGGCGTCACGAACGTCTTCGTCGTCATCGACAATAAAGACGGCCTGGCGTTGCGCCGGATTCATCGGGCTGCCTTCTCCACCGGAATGGACAGATAAAAGATGGCGCCACCGCCGGGGTTGTTGGCGGTCCATAAGCGTCCGCCGTGCGCTTCGGCCACGGTGCGACAAATGGCGAGTCCCAAGCCAAGCCCGTCGGCCTTGGTGGTGAAAAACGGCGAAAAAATCTCTTCAACGGTTGTGTCGCCCAATCCAGGCCCCCGGTCCGCTACTGAAAAAATGATCTCGTCGGATTCCGCTGATGAAACGGCTACGGACAGCTTTCGCGACTCGGGTGCAATCTGGCGCATGGCATCGACGGCATTGTGGATCAGGTTAGCCATGACCTGAACCAGCAGAACTCTGTCCGCCACGATAATCGGCTCCGTCGAAGCTTGAACAAAATCAACGACGGTTTGTTCCTCGTCGAGGAGCGGTCGCATCATGTCGATCGCGTCCGACACCACCGCCCGCGCGTCGCATCGAGTTGGCCGGTGCTGGCGCTGCCGGATGAATTCCCGCAGCCGCTCAATGATCGATGCCGCACGTACGGCCTGGCTATGACATTTAGCGAGCGCCGCCGCAATTTCATTGTGGTCCGGCTCGGGAGCGCTCAACAGTCGCTGGCAAGCGTCGGTGTAGGTTGCGATGACCATCAGTGGTTGATTGATTTCATGCGCAAGCGTCGATGCGATTTCAGCCAGTGTTGCTTGCCTGGCCGCTTGATGCATGATTTCGCGATGTTTCTCACGCAGCAACTCGGCGTCCTTCTGCTCCGTAATGTCGGTTAGCACCTTCAACTTGACGTCCGGATTGGAGCCCCAGGGGATAGGCCCGATCTGCGCCAGGTACCACTGTCCGGTTCGCTGGTGGCGCACTGTCCCGGATAGAAACCCCGTTTCCACGGGCAAACGGGGAATATCGCCAAAGCCCCCCACATCAGGGGCGAATTGGCGCTCGAATGCGCTTGCCGGCAATGCGGCTATGTCTCCTGCAATGCGGATCATTTCGGGATTGGCGTACACGATTTCATCGCGGCGCTCGTCGGCAACGTATACCGCGGCGTGCATCTCTTCAAGCACGCTGAAGAACCTTTCGTCGGCCTGACCCAGCGCCCGATGCAGTTTGACCGTCAACCAGACAACGGCCAGAAAACCGAACAGCATGACAGTCGCTTCCCAGAAATAATATCCGGGATGCAGATAGAAATGCTGCGTTCTGAAACTGAGCAGCCAGAGGGCGCTGGACAAGCCCGCTGCCGCGATTCCCATTTTCATTCCGGCAGCCCACGCGACTATGGCAATGGGGGCCAGGTAGAGAATCGACAGCCTTACTTCGTAACCGGTAGCATAGTCCGCGGCCGCCACAACGCAAATCAATGCCGCTGCCACCAAAATGCCGCGCCGCGGGCCGAGGCGATCAATCAGCAATCGGGGAGTTACGTAGGCCAAGCGTTCGTTCCTGACAAATCGACACGGCAACGGCTCGCCCGGTTGCCAAAGGCGGTTTCACTGACGAACTAGGGTTAACCCCAGTTCGTCACCATGCAGCTCGAAACTACACTCCTGCGAACATCGAGGAGTATATGAGTGTGGGCTATCGTATCCTGATTCACGAGCCGGATGCAGAGTTGCGGCAAGGCCTGACAAGCGCGCTTTCCGGTACTACCTGCAACCTGGTCTGGTGCAACGACTACGCGGAGGCGGTTGCGCTGCTAGGCAGTGCCGAGATCGACATCGCCGTTGTCTCCCTGTCGCCCGACGGGACAGGTTCGCGCATTGTTGACCAGATATGCCGCGTTGCCAGCACCATTCCTTTTCTGGTGGCGACGCCCGTCGATCAGCTGGAAATGCGGATGCTCGGCCTGGATCGCGGCGCCGTCGATTACCTTATCTGGCCATATACCGCGGACGAACTATTGGCTCGTGTTTCCACCGTTTTGCGTCGACGCGAAGGCTCACGCGAGCGATTCGTTCGCCGTGGCCAGATCGTGCTGGATAGAGAAACCGGACGGGTTGGCAACGGTTCGACATGGACGGTTTTGTCGCCAAAAGAGAGTACGGTTTTTTCACTGTTGTTTGGATGCGGAGATCGGCCGGTTTCCAAGCAACGCCTGAGAAGCGCGCTCTCCGAGGGCGGTCGCATCACGGACAATGCGATTGAGGTAGGCATTCATCGGCTTCGGGTCAAGGCGCGTTCCTGGGGAATGCAGATAGAGACCTATCGAGGCGTGGGCTACACGCTGAAAGATATCTGATCATTTCCCGAACGATTGATAGGTTAGGCCCGGCGTCGCAATCGTGCGGCACCGGGTCTTACCGCTACGACCGGAATGAGAGCGGTCAAACCAGCCGGTTTGCGCGGTAATCGGCGATCGCTTGTTCAATTTCCTCGCGGGTATTCATCACGAAGGGCCCGTGCTGGGCCACCGGTTCGCCCAGAGGCCGCGCCGCCAGAAGCAGGAAACGGGCGGGGCCATCCCCGGCATGGATTTCCACCCGCTCGCCCGCGGAAAGGACTCCGGCATCCTGCGCCGAAAGAGGGCGCGCCTCGTCCGCCGGGCCGATCGCCAGCGGGCCCTCGTAGGCATAAACGAAGGCGCTATGGCCCGCCGGTAGCGCCTGGGCAAAGCGCCCGCCGGCCGGCAGGCGGACGTCGATGTAGAGCGGCTCGGTCGATAGGCCCTGCACCGGACCGGCCACCTCGCGGCCATCGACCACAATGCTGCCGGCGATCACCCGCACCTCGCCACCGCCGGCCAGGGCCGCCGTCGGAATCTCATCAGGGCGGATGTCGCGATAGGCGGCGGGCTTCATCTTTTCGGCCGCCGGCAGGTTGATCCAGAGCTGGAAACCGCGCATGCGGCCGCTTTCCTGTTGCGGCATTTCGGAATGGATGATGCCGCGCCCTGCGGTCATCCATTGCGCGCCGCCGGGCAGCAAATCGCCGCGATTGCCGAGATGGTCTTCGTGCAGCATGTGGCCATCGAGCATATAGGTCACGGTCTCAAAGCCGCGATGCGGATGGGACGGAAATCCGGCGATGTAGTCGTCGGGATCGTCGGACGAAAACTCGTCGAGCATCAGGAAGGGATCTACGCGCGCGCCCTGCGACTGGCCGAGGCTGCGGCGCAGGCTGACGCCGGCACCGTCCGAGGTGGCGAGGGAAGGGATGATCTGTTGCAGGCGACGGCTGGACATGGTGGGTCTCCTTGTGGCGATGTCTCCAAGATGGGCCCGGAAGCTTGAAATCGCAAGTAAGATTGCAGCACTTCAGTGTTGCGGAAAGAGTCACGATGAGTGTATTGATCCTGGGTCTGGTGCTGTTCCTCGGCGTCCATTCGGTGCGCATTTTTGCCGGCGACTGGCGCGAGGCGCAGATTGCCCGCCTCGGCGAAATGCGCTGGAAAGGCGTGTACTCACTCTTGTCGGCCACCGGATTCGGCCTCATCATCTGGGGTTTCAGCATGGCGCGACTGGATGCTCCGGTGTTGTGGATGGCGCCGACTGCGCTACGCCATCTGGCCGCCGGACTGACCCTGCCGGCCTTCATTCTGCTGGTGGCCGCCTACGTTCCGGGCAGCCGCATCAAGGCCGCGGTCGGCCACCCGATGGTGGCTGGCGTCAAGCTCTGGGCGCTGGCACATTTGATCGCCAACGGCAGCCTCGCCCATGCCACGCTGTTCGGCGCCTTCCTGATCTGGGCAATTGTCAGCTTCGTTTCGTCACGACGGCGCGACCGGATAGCCGGCCGCACGTATCCGGTGCTCGGCGGGTCGCGCGACGCCATCGTGATCGGGATCGGTTTCGGTGCCTGGGCGCTGTTTGCTTTCCTCGGCCACGCCTGGCTGATCGGGGTGCAGCCCTTCCGCGTCGGCGGCTAAACCTCGAAGGCGTCGCCGGTAGCGAAGAAACTGCCGCCGGCCTGATAGTGGATGCTGCGCTGCTGGGCATCCGGAAAATGCCAGCGTCCGTTCGAGAACACCGCCGGGTCGGCCCAGGCAGCGACCACTTCGGCGAGAAACAGGTCGTAGGTCTGCTGGATATGGGGTTCGACAATCACGCGGCATTCGAGCCAGCCCAGGCAGCCTTCGATCAGCGGCGCGCCGACCATGCTCGCCGTCTCGCCAACGCCGACTTTTGCAAACTTGTCGATCTCGCGCCCCGACTGGGTGCCGACCGCCAGCGTCAGCGCCGCCTGCTGCCGCGACGGTACGTTGAGCACGAACTCGCCCGAGGCTTCGACCAGTTCCCTCGTCAGCGTGGACTTGTCGATCACCACCGCCACCTTGGGCGGATCGAAATCAAGCGCCATGTTCCAAGCCGCTGCCATGACATTGCGCCGCCCGGCGTGGGCACTGGACACCAACACCGTCGGGCCGTGGTTGAGCAGCCGGTAGGCCTTGGGCAGCGGCACGGCGACGCGCGCGTTCATGCCGCGCGCTCCGCTGCGGCGCGCCTTGCGGCGAAGTCGATGAACCACTGCAGGCTGCCGGGATTGGCCATCGCATCCGGATTGGCGATCTTGTCCAGAGCGTGGCCCAGCAGCAGCTTCTTCACCGGCAACTCCATCTTCTTTCCCGACAGGGTGCGCGGAATCTCGGCCACGTGGAAGATCTCGTTGGGC
>JAPLRA010000276.1 GCA_026399445.1 Sulfuritalea sp. | reverse complement strand
GTCGACGGCTACGTCGGCGGTCCGGGCATGGTCACCACCGCCCGTCGCCAGTACCCGAACCAGTATCTGCATTACCACCGCGCCGGTCACGGTGCGGTCACCTCGCCCAGCGCCAAGCGTGGTTACACGGCTTTCGTGCTGGCCAAGATGTCACGCCTGCAGGGCGCCTCCGGCATCCACGTCGGCACCATGGGCTACGGCAAGATGGAAGGCGAAGGCGACGACAAGATCATCGCTTACATGATCGAACGCGACGAGTGCCAAGGGCCGGTGTATTTCCAGAAGTGGCACGGCATGAACCCGACCACGCCGATCATTTCCGGCGGCATGAACGCGCTGCGCCTGCCAGGCTTCTTCGAGAACCTCGGCCATGGCAACGTGATCAACACCGCCGGCGGCGGCGCATACGGCCACATCGACAGCCCGGCCTCCGGCGCCATCTCGCTGCGGCAGGCCTACGAATGCTGGAAGGCCGGCGCCGATCCGGTTCAGTACGCGAAGGAACACAAGGAATTCGCCCGCGCCTTCGAGTCCTTCCCCAAGGATGCCGATATGCTCTATCCGGGCTGGCGCGAAAAGCTCGGCGTGCACAAGTAGGCCCTGCAAGGCCTCCCGCACCTCGGCGCCGTATCGCCGGCGCCGACTTTCTGATTGGATCAGGCCATGTCGAACAAAGAGCAATTCCTCGTCAAGGCAGAGCCCTACTACCAGGCGCAAGGCCGGGAAGTGGCGCTCTACGAAGCCGCCTACCACGCGCGGCTGCCGGTGATGGTGAAGGGGCCCACCGGCTGCGGCAAGTCGCGCTTCGTCGAGTACATGGCGTGGAAGCTGGCCAAGCCGCTGATCACCGTGGCCTGCAACGAAGACATGACGGCCTCCGACCTGGTCGGCCGCTACCTGCTCGACGCCAACGGCACGCGCTGGCTCGACGGCCCGCTGACCACTGCGGCGCGGATCGGCGCGATCTGCTACCTCGACGAAATCGTCGAAGCGCGGCAGGACACCACGGTGGTGATTCATCCGCTGACCGACCACCGCCGTGTGCTGCCGCTGGACAAGAAGGGAGAGCTGATCGAGGCGCATCCCGATTTTCAACTCGTCATCTCCTACAATCCGGGCTATCAGAGCCTGATGAAGGATCTCAAGCAATCGACCAAGCAGCGCTTTACCGCCTTCGATTTCGATTACCCCGAACCGGCTCTGGAAGCGCAGATCGTCGCCAGGGAAACGGGAATCGAAGCAGCTATCGCCGCCCAACTGGTGAAGATCGCCCATGTCGCGCGCAACCTCAAGGGCCACGGCCTCGATGAAGGCGTCTCGACGCGCCTCATCGTCTATGCCGCGACGCTGATCCGGCAAGGGGTCGCAGCGACGGATGCCTGCCGCATGGCCATGGTGCGACCGATCACGGACGACGCGGACATTCGCGCCACGATCGATCACGCCATCGACGCGATCTTCGCTTAACAGTTGCACTCAAGAGTTATGCGAAGCGGTATCCCCTGGTGGGACGGCGCCGGCGATACGGTGACGTAAATCATGGCGACCGGATTCCGCCCCGTCAGCGACGCACGCAGCCGCAGCTTCGCTCATCCGCAGGTGCAGGCGGCCTGGCAGGCGCTGGACTGCGGCTTCGTTGCCGTCGCGGATGTTTTTGAAGAGTGCATCTACGCGGCGCTCGCCAGCTTCGACAAGCCGCAGTTCGACGCCTATATCGAGGCGGCCCGCTTCATCGGCAAGCTCGGCCGCGGCGCCGAACCTCTGCTCGCCTTTCTCGAGGAATGGCCGACGGTGGTCGCCGCCGCCAGCGGCGATCAGGAGCCCTTGCTGCCGCAAGTAATGAGCGTCATCCGCGTGATGCAGAAGTCGCCCAACAGCAACGCCATCACGCCCTTTCTGCAAACCCTCGCCGCCGTCGCCCGGCGTCTGCAATCGGCCGAGCAGATAGAGCTCTATCTCGACATCGCGCTGAACCTGATGGCGCGCACCACGGGTTCGATCCACGGTCACCACACCACGTTTCCCAGCCCCGGCCTGCCGCATTTTTTCGAGCAGGCGCCGCGCCTGCTGGGCCTGTTGTCCACGGCCGGCCTGAAGAACTGGACCGACTACGGCATCCGCAATTACTCGAAACACCCGGAACGGCAGGAGGAATACTTCCGTCTCGAGTCTGCGGACAGTCGCGCGGTGGTGCAGCGCGAACGCCACGGCACGCTGTTCGGCGACGTCGAGCGCCAACTCGACCTTTACCTGCGTGCGCTCTGGCAGGACAGCGAGCAGCTGGTGCCGTACTCCACCGCCTTCGATGAATTGCGCAAGCCGATACCCTATTACGACAAGCTGGGGCTGCGCGTGCCCGACGTGTTCGACGACTATCGCGGTCAGTATGGAACAGTAAGCGGCATCGACCGCTACCGCGCGGTGCTGGCCCACATGGTCGGGCATCGACGCTGGAGCCAGCCGCAGATCGCCGACAACTGGAGCCCCTTCCAGCGCATGGCGGTGGAGTTCTTCGAAGATTGCCGCATCGAGAACCTGCTGATGCGAGAGTATCCCGGCCTCTCCCGCATCTTC
>JAPLRA010000482.1 GCA_026399445.1 Sulfuritalea sp. | reverse complement strand
CACAGGGCCAGTGTAACCGCCACAACAAAGCCGCCCAGCGACAGCAGAAACAGCGGGGCCGCGGCGGACAGCAGGACGGGGCGGCTGAACAGCAAGCCCGCGACCAGCAGCAGCGTGGCCAACAACAGCACGGGTTGCACGGTGTTGGCGACCAGCTTGGGACGCCAGACATTGCCGCCCACCGCCACGGCGATGAATTGAAACAACGCCCCGCACATGGCCTGGAGCATGAAACCGAGGGCGATCAGATGGGTCAGTGCCAAGGCCTCCGGCGTCCACCTTGAAACAAAAGCATCACCGCCCGACCATGCCAGAAGAATCCCGGCCAATACACCAAACCATGGCGCCGCCAGAAAAAAGCGGTAGGGCACCGAAATCGGGGGTGCCTGATCGAAGGAAAGGCTGGGGTGCATCCGATCCGCGTCAGTCAGGCGGGAAGTTTGTGAATCCGAATCTCGCGCGTTCCGTCGGGGCGAAGGTCTTCGCTCCAAGCGTAGCCATTTTTTCTAAGGATATTGAACAGTGGATGCGGCTGGCAATACAGCAGCAGCAGCAGTTCATCGCCCTCGGCAAGCGTATCCAGCGCCTCCAGGGTCCGCTCCATCGGCTCCGGCGGCTGCAGTTCGCGGCCATCGATTACGTGCTCGGTCATGACGATTTCAATCTCGCGGCCAGGGAGGCACCGACATCCGACGCGCCCAATGCGTTATCGCACATCGGATACAGGATGTTTTCCTCCTTCATGTTGTGCTGCTGCATGAGGATCAGCAAGGTCTCGGCAGCGCCACCGAAGGTATCACTGTCGCGGACCGCCAGAGCTCCCTGCATCTGTGCCAGCAGATCGCGCATCTGCCGATGCTCGCCGCGCATGACTTCGGTCGGACCGGAGGTCATTCCGGTGGCGGCCTCGAAGGCGGGGAAAAGAACTTCCTCCTCACTGGTGAAATGAGTTTCAAGCTGGCTGAGCAGAAGGGCGAAGGCCTTCTCGCCTGCCGCCCATTCGCCGTTGGCACAGGCATCCTCGGCGCTGGCGAATATCTCGTCGCAATGTTTGTGGTGCTGGAAAAGCGGGGCAGTAGTCGACATGACGGCAAACTCCATCTGAACAGCCGTCGATTCTGGGTACTGCCACGCCCGACAACATTGACCGCCATCAAGAGCAGGGCCTGTTCGTATTCAAAACTTCAATAACCCTACCTCGAGACAGGAGAAGCAGACCACGCAGGGTCGCGCTTCCTCAGTGAAACAGCCCCGACATCTTCCTAGCCATGATTGGCTCGCTCCAGGCCGCCGGTGCTTCACGGCTCGAGCACGTAGGTACCGGGCGCATCCGCCAGCGCGGGGAACTTTTGCGTCGCGACTGGGGGCGCGGCGACCAGCTTGCCGGACTGCGGCTTGAGCCAGGCCATCCAGTCTTCCCACCAACTACCGCTATGAAGGTCCGCCCGTTCGCGCCAGTCCTCCGGCGTATCGTGTCGTTCAACGTTCGCCACGTGGTACTTCCGCTTGGGCGGATTGACCACCGGATTCACGATACCCAGAATATGACCCGAACTCGACAGCACATAGCGGCGCGAGCCGGCGACGAAGTTGTTGATGCGGAAGGTCTGGCGCCAGGGCGCGATGTGATCGTCCTCGGCGGACACCGCATAGAGCGGTTGGGAAATCCTCCCAAGATCGATGTCTTCGCCGGCCAGGTTCAGCCCGTCCTTCTTGATCAGGAGGTTCTCGAGATACAAGTTGCGCAAATACCAACTGTGCATGGCCGCAGGCATCCGCGTCGCATCCATGTTCCAGAACAGCACATCAAAAGGCGGCGGCGCCTCACCGAACAGATAGCCGCGTACCACGTAATGCCAGACCAGGCTGTTCGAGCGCAGCAGGCGGAATGCTGACGCCATTTCCTTGCCGTCGAGATAGCCCTTTTCGGCCATGGATTTCTCCAGGAACTTGATGCTGCTCTCGTCGAGGAAAACTTCGATGTCACCCGGCTTGTGGTAATCCACCAGTGTGGTCAGCAGCGTGACCGTTTCCACCGGCACGCCCTTCTTGGGGTAGCGTGCATTGGCCCAGGCCATCCAGGTCGCCAATGCCGCACCGCCGATGCAGTAGCCGACGGCATGCACTTTGGCCGAACCGGAAATTCCACGGGCAGTTTCGATGATCTGGCCGATACCCTCCGTCAGATAATCATCGAAGGTCACATCCCGCATGTCCGCCGTCGGATTTTTCCAACTGGTGATATACACGTCGTAGCCCTGATCGACCAGGAACTTCACCATGCTCTTCTTGGCATTGAGGTCGAGAATGTAGAACTTGTTGATCCACGGCGTGACGATGACGATCGGCGTCTCGAAGACCTTTTCCCTGGTTGGCGTGTAGTGCAACACCTCCAGCAGTCGATTGCGCAGCACGACCTTCCCGGGCGTGGTACCCAGATCCTTGCCGACGGTGAAATCCGTCGGACGTGCCATCTGGACGTCGCCGGCCTGAAAGTCGGTCACGAAATTGTTGAAACCCTTGAGCAGGCTCTCACCACGGGTCTCCATGGCTTTCTGCATGGCCGACGGATTGGTCAGCAGAAAATTGGTCGGGGCGACCGCATTGAGCCATTTTCGCCACCAGAAGGCGGCGCGGCGCCGGTCGCGACTGGACAGGCCCGGGGTGTCGTAAAGCATGTCCTGTACCTGGTGAGTCATCATCAGGTACCACTCCTTGACGATGTCCCAGCTTGCCGAGTCGCTCCAGATGGGATCGGCGAAGCGGGTATCGTCTGGATTCGGCGAAACGACATCCTTGCTCTGCATGCCAAGCGCGCGATGCCAGGAATGTGTCTGCAACTCCCACAGCCGGGTCGAGAACTCGGTGAGAGTCTCCGACATTTCCTGGGGATGGGACAACCAGGCCAACTGCGCATGCAACAGGGGGGTGGCCATGCCGATCTGATCGATCTTGGCCTCGACAGCTTGATTCACCGCGCGCCAAGCAGCCTGGGGGGTTGCCGGTGATTTGGGTTTGGTCGTACTCATGACAATTTCTCCACTCCACTGGGTGGCGTATGGTCGTGCAGCCACCATAGTGATATTGTGCCCCATGCCGCTCGGGTATAGTTCAGGCTCCTATTGATCTTGATCAACGCTGGTGCTGTTTAGTGCGTTAAGCTCAATTACCCATTCGGAGGATGAAACGCCATGTTCAAGCACATTCTTGTACCCACCGACGGATCGCAACTCTCGTCCGATACATCACGACGCGCGATCGCTTTTGCCAAGGAAACCGGGGCAAAGGTGACGTTCTTCTTCGCCAAACCCGATTACCCGGTCGCCTTTTATGGCGAGGGCGCGCTGATTGACCCGACCACCCCCGACAAGTTCGCGGAAATGGCCGAGCAGCAGGCCAAGGAAATACTTGCCGCGAATGAAGCGGCGGCCAAGGCCGAAGGCGTCGTTAGCGCCGCAGTAAGTTCCGTCAGCGATATCCCCTACGAGGCGATCAT
>JAPLRA010000241.1 GCA_026399445.1 Sulfuritalea sp. | reverse complement strand
GGCAGGAAATTCGTCTCCATGCCCTCACAGGCGGTCGACGACCTGTGGCACGAGTTCATCCTCTACACCAAGGCCTACGACGATTTCTGCAAGCATGCATTCGGGCGCTTCCTGCACCACACGCCGGCCGTCGTGCTCGGCCCCGAAAAGCGCGACAACGAAGGCCTGCGCCGCGTCTGGTGGTACGCCTGCAAGGAAGAGAACATCAATCCCGCACAAGCGCTGCGCCTGCCCCTGCTGTTCGCGCTCGACACCAAGCTCGGCATCGCCGACGGGTTTGTTTACACCGCCGACTGCAAGTCGCTGCGCAGCGACAACAAGGGAAATGTGCATTGTGGTGCGGACTTCAGCGACAGCTCGGTGGATGGCTGCACCGATGGGTTCGGTGACAGCGATGGGGGCGGCGGCGATGGTGGCGGTGATGGAGGTGGCGGGTGCGGGGGTGGCGGCGACTGATCGCCGTAGCGTGAGCGCCGACGCTTCCGTCATTCCCGCGAAAGCGGGAATCCAGAGATCAGTTTCCAATTGCACGCCGTGTCGCCAGCGCCGACTTTTTGGTTTTCCTTCGTAAGGGAGATGCCGGGACTCGCCCCGGCAGGCGAGATACTTTCTTGCTGCGCGGCAAGAAAGTACCCAAAGAAACGCGCCCCGCCCCCCCGGCCCTACGGGCGGAGGGCTCGCCAGAGTCTCGCCCGTTCGCGCGGCGCAAGGCCCGCCGGGCCGGTCGCTAAACTAGCCGGCCAAAAAGCGGCCGTCGTCGGACAACGCGACCGGACAACTCCCGGCGAACCTTCCTCGCTCGGCGGGTCAGAGGGGACGGCAAACCGTCGCGCGTGATGGGCCGTGATGGAAATTCTTGCGACTCCCGCTATTCGAAGCGCGAGCGGCAGCAATGCAGCGTATCCGGCCGGTGAGATTTCATGACCGGGGAATAAAGTCCAGGTGATGCTATTCGCACAAGGTGGTTTTCTGAGTGGCCGCTCATCTTCCCATTGCTGTCAGCTTGCTGGCGGCCCAAAGACAGTGCTTGGAGTGCTATTCGGCGGGCCTTTATACAAATCGCGACGCATGCCGGCCCGAAATCGGCGATTGACGGCTGCACCCTGAGTCAGTCCCACTCCCCGAAAGCCCATTGGATATCCTGTCCTCTTTCATTTCGCATTGATCTTTGCCTCGTAACGAGCCAGGATCGCCGCATGAGTGCCGTCACTCTTCATCGCGTTGAGTGCCTTCTGCAGTTTGTCCACGGTTGCCTGCGGCAGGCTGAGGTTGCAGGCCAGATAGTTCGGCGAGGTCTGGAACACCCAGACCGGAACAACATCCTTTACCCCGGTCTTGGCGGCGATATGGGCGCCTGAGTAGTAACCCGTGATCCACAGGTCGATCTTGTCCGGCTCGGTCCGGTTGAGCGTGAGCTTCGCCGGATTTTTTGCATCGTCGGCTTCCGGAACACGGTAAGTTACCCTGAGATCCTTGAGGTAGCGCTCCTTGACGTCGCCCTGGAGTACGCCCACGCGGTAATCGCCAAGGTCTTCGGGTCGCGCCAGTGTTCCCTTGAAGCCCTTCTTGGCGAATGCCGCCCACTTGTTTTCAACGATCGGCCCGATCCACTTGAAAATCTTTTCGCGGTTTTCGGAGCGTGAGGTGCTGTAAACGCAGGTGTTGGGCGACACCTGGGCCCGGTCGTAGGCGTCCTTCCATGACAGCATTTCATCCTTGTGGGCGATGCCGGCGCGCTTGAAGGCTTCAGTAACAACTTCGACGGCCATGCCGGTCAGCGTCTTGTTTTCCAGGTACTGGAAGGGATAAGCGTCTTCGGTCAGCAGGTTGATGGTCTGCGCCACGGCAACGGTCGGCGCAGCGGCAATCATGGCAACAAACAGGACTGTGCGATACGGCTTGAGAATGATCATTCTGTTCTCCGCATTGTGGGGTGCGATGAAGGTTCGGCGGCAACGGGAGAATGTTGCCATGTCTAACACTTCGACTCTATCAAGAACCTGCGTGGAAGGCAAAAGGCGCCGGAAGCTTCCTGGCGACTGTTCGTGCGTTCGAAGGACTAAAGTATGCTGAAGTGGATATTGTATTGCTCCTGCGATTGACGCCTGCAGTCGGCATCCACCATACTCCCCGAGAGCAAGTAAAGCCCGTTGGATTTACAATTCCCAACGAACTCGGCGCCGCTTTGGCGGACCAACCGCCAACCAACTCATCGCGAGGTCCATGCAATGAATCCTGTGAACCTACGAGCGAAGCAACTGCACGTCAGGCTGTTCACGCTGATGCTCGGTTTGATCATCGCCTTCTTCTTGGCTCTGGCCCTCGTGACCTGGTACATGGGCACGGAGCGGGACATGCGCGACACCAACGACAAGATCACACGTGTCGGCCGCGAACTCAAGGGAGTGCTTGATTCCGAACTGGATCCGATGAAGACCGCCATCAGGATGCTGGCCGAAACGTCGCTGGTATCGGGGCGGACACATCGCGAACGATTGGCACAGTTCGGGGCCATGGCCGCTGCGCTGGAGCAGAACCCGACGGCGGGAGCGGTGTATGCGGGTACCGGGAACGGATCCTTCGTGATGATGCGCAACCTGAAAGACAGGCCGAAGGACCGGGCAACATTCAGCGCGCCGGATGAGGCTATGTTTCTGGTTCAGAGTGTGAACCGCGACACCGGTGCGGCCGTCGGCCAGTTCGACTTCTACGATGCGAAGCTTGCACCGGTAAAGAGCGTATCCAAGCCGGACTACCAGTTCGATCCCCGCGTCCGTCCTTGGTACGAGCAGGCAGAGCGCGAGAGCCCGCCAGACGGTATCGTGCAGACCGCGCCGTACATCTTTGCCTCCAACCAGAAGGTTGGCATCACGCTGGCGACACTTGCGTCCGACCGCTCTGGTGCGGTCGGAATCGACATGAGCCTGACGGGCCTGTCCCGGCTGATCGGCAGCCAGAAGGTCAGCCCGTCGGCCGAGCTGGTCCTGTTCGACGGCGCGGGCAGGGTGTTGGCCTACCGCGATTCGGACAGGATCTTCAAGAAGGACGCAGACGGCAAGACCGTCGTAGTGGCCGTACCGGAGCTCAAGGTGGCAGCGCTCGCCGCGCTGTTCGAGCAGTGGAAGGCGGGAGCCGGTGAGGCGGCGGACGTTGCGCTCAAGCTCGATGTCGGCGGCAAGGAGTGGTACTCACGCATCCAGCGTATCGACGGAACGGGCGGAACCCCGCTGTTCCTCGGCATCGCCGCGCCTACGGCGGAGCTGATGGCGGATTCGATCCGCATACGCAACACCACGGCGGCCCTGAGCCTCGCCCTGCTTCTGGTGATGCTGCCGGTGGTCGTCTATACATCGAAGCGGATATCCCGTCCGTTGATCGACCTGGTGAAGGTGGCAAAGGCGATCGAGAGCTTCGACTTCTCGGGGGCGGATCCCGCGCCAAGCCACATCCGGGAGGTTGACGATCTTGCACTCAACATGACCAAGATGAAGCAGACGCTGAAGCGCTTCCTCGACATATCGAGTGCCCTCAGCGCCGAGAGCAACTTCCATCGCCTGATCAACATCATCCTGCGCGAGATGATCTTGGTTTCAGGCAGCACCAGCGGCTCCCTGGCGCTCGTGTCCCCCGACAAGGCCGGCATTCGCACGGTGGCAAGGCAGATCAATGGCGTCGAGCAGGACGTGGAGAATGCCGCATCCGTCCCCTTGGCGGATGCCGGCTCTGCCCCTGTCGAGGTCAAGGCAGTCTTGGACGGAAGTCGCCAGTCGCTGCACGTCGATCACAACGATGCCGGGCATCGCGCGCTGTACGGCAGCCTGCTTGCAGCGCTTGAAGTGCCGCGGGCATATGTCGTCGCGCTGCCCTTGAGGAACCGCAGCAATGAGG
>JAPLRA010000103.1 GCA_026399445.1 Sulfuritalea sp. | reverse complement strand
CTCGTCCGGACCCAGCTCGACGCGGGCGATGTCGCGGATCAATACCGGCGTTCCCCGCTCCGCTTTGACAACGAGGTTCTCGATGTCGGCGCTACCGCGCAGGTAGCCGCGCCCGCGCACCATGTACTCGGTCTCGGCCATTTCGATGGCGCGGCCACCGACGTCGCGATTCGACTCGCGGATCGCCTTGGTCACCGTCCCCAGCGCAACGCCATAGGCGCGCAGCTTGACCGGATCGACGACGACCTGATACTGCTGCACAAAACCGCCGATGCTGGCCACCTCGGCCACGCCCGGCGCCTTGGTCAGCTGGTAGCGGATGAACCAGTCCTGGATGGTGCGCAGTTCGGCCAGCGACTTGTCCTTGGCCAGCACCACGTACTGATAGACCCAACCGACACCGGTGGCGTCCGGCCCGAGCTGCGGCGTGACGCCTTTCGGCAATCGACCGGCGGCGAAGTTCAGATACTCGAGGACGCGCGAACGCGCCCAGTAGATGTCGGTGCCGTCCTCGAAAATCACGTAGACGAAGGAGGCGCCGAAAAATGAAAACCCGCGCACCACTTTCGATTTCGGCACCGAGAGCATCGCCGTCGTCAGCGGATAGGTGACCTGGTCCTCAACCACCTGCGGCGCCTGCCCCGGCACCTCGGTATAGATGATGACCTGCACATCGGAGAGGTCGGGCAGTGCGTCGAGCGGGGTCTTCAGCACGGCGTGGATGCCGGCCAGCGTGACGAAGATCGTGGCGAGAACGACGAGAAACTTGTTCCGCGCCGACCACTCGATGAGGGCGTTCAGCATTTCATTTCGCCCGCGCGTCGAGTTTTGTGATCACCCATTCTCCGGGCTTGCGCTCGACGAACTCGATGCTGATGGCGCTGCCGGGTTTGGTCTTCTCCACCAGCGACGGGTTCGCCAGCACGAAGTCCATGGTCATGCCCGGCCACTTGAGGCTGGGCACCGGGCCATGCGTCACCGTGACGCTGCCCGACTTGGCGTCGATGGAATCGAGCGTGCCCGTGGCCTGGTGGCTGACGGTCTTTGCCGCTGCCGGCGCAGGCGCAGTAAAGCCGCCCAGCGCCGCCTTCAGGTTGCTTTCGGCATCGATCAGGAAGTTGGCGGCGACCACCACGGAATCGCCTGCGGCGACGCCTTCGCGCACCTCGGCATACTCATCGCTGCGCGCACCGAGTTTGACTTCGCGCGGCTCGAAGCGGCCCGCGGCCTTTTGCAGCAGCACGATCTGCCGCGTGCCGCTGTCGATCACCGCCGATACCGGTACCGTCACTACCTTCTCGCTGCCACCCACGGCGAGTTCGACGCTGGCATACATGGCCGGCTTGAGCAGCCCGCCCGGATTGGCGAGTTCGATGCGCACCGGCACCGTGCGCGTCTCGGCCTTGAGCGTGGGGTAGATGTAGGCAATCGTGCCGGTGAATTCCTTTCCCGGGTAGGCATTGATGCCGACCCTGACCTTCTGTCCCGCCTTGACCAGTCCGATGTCGCGCTCGAAGACATCGGCCAGGACCCATACCGACGACACGTCGGCGATCTGGTAAAGCGACTCGCCGGGCATGAAGCGCATGCCGGCGACGGCCTTCTTCTCGAGCACCACGCCGGCCACCGGCGAACGAAAGCTCAGCGTGCGTTTGGCCTCGCCGCCCGCCGCCAGGGCCTTGATCTGTTCTTCGGAAATATCCCAGTTGCGCAGGCGGGCCAGGCTTGCGTCGGCCAGCTGGCGCATGCTGGCCTGCATCTCCGCGCTCGCATCCTTCAGCGTGGCAACCCCCTTGGCCGCGACTACGTATTCGCGCTGCGCGGAGACCAGTTCCGGGCTATACACCTCGAACAGCGGCTGGCCCTTGCCCACCGGCTGACCCGTCACGCTGACATGCAAGCGCTCGACCCAGCCTTCGAATTTCGGCGCCACCGCATGCAGACGGCGCTCGTCGATCTCGACGCGGCCCGCAGCCCGCACCTGCCGGGCCAGTTCGCGCAGTGCGGCGGGCTCGGTGCGCACACCAAGCTTCTGCACCTTCTCGATGCTGATCTTCACCTCACCCGGCGCGGCGCCGGCATCGTCCTCGCCTTCATAGACCGCGATGTAGTCCATGCCCATCGAGTCCTTCTTCGGTACCGGCGAGGTATCCGGCAGCCCCATCGGGTTGCGGTAGTAGAGCAGCTTGCGCGGCGCTATGGCTCCCGAAGCGGCGCCCGACGCGGCGGCCGTGCCCGCAGTGGCAGCCACAGTTGCCGTGTCGCCAGCGCCGATTTTTGCCTTTCCTGCCCAGTAGCCCACGCCGACGGCCAGCAGCAGGGCCGACAGCACAGCCGGTATTTGGTATTTCATAGTTCTTCTCCCACCATTTTCTCGATCTCGGCCAGGCGTATCTGCTGGTCGGCCCTTGCCTTGACCAGATCGAGGCGCGCCTTGCGCAATTGCCGGTGCGCGTCGAGCACGGCGGCGAAGTCGACACGGCCGGTTTCGTAACCCGTCAGCGCCGCATTGAGATTCAGCTCGGCCTGCGGCAGCAAACCGCTGGTCACCAGCGATTCGAGCCGCCGCGCGACTTCCAGGCCAGCGAGGCTTTCGCTCAGGTCGGCCAGACTTTGATTGAGGTTTCCCTGACGACGCAGGCGTGCTGCTTCCAGCGTCAGTTCCGCCTCGCGTTCCTGCGCGCGGCGACTGTCGCGCTGCAGCGGAATGTTGATCTCGAACATCAGCTCCCATTCGCTGACACGATTGCGCGTCTGGATCGGCGCCACGCCCACGCTCACGTCCGGATAGCGATTGCGCTGCACCAGGTCGCGCCCTTTTTCGGCACCGACGATGCGCGCATCGTCAGCTACCAGTTGGGGGTTGTTGGCGCGCAGCCGGTCTTCCAGCGCGATCATGTCCAGCCTGGCGGCCGGCGGCATTGTGCGAAGGTGATCCGGCGGATGCAACCTGACCTTCTCCGGCCGCCCGAGCAGGGCGCGCATGCGGGCGCTGGCCTGCGCGCTCTCGCCTTCGAGCATGACCAGGTCGGTCTCCATCGCAGTGATTTCGGCCTGTGCGCGCAAGGCATCCTGCTGGCTGCCGAGGCCGCTGGCATAGCGGACCCTGGCAATCTCGGCGACGCGGCGCATCAGGTCGAGATTCTCCTGCCCGTAACGAATGCTGATCAGATGCACGTGATGCTGCGCATAGTTAAGCTTGATGCGCGTCGCCAGATCCATCCAGCCGGCACGGGCGCGAGCCTGCGCCTCGTCGGCCCCGGCGCCGGCGACGTCGCGGCGCAGATCGCGCTTGCCGAACCAGGGCAGCGTCTGGCTGATCGCATAGCGGGTGCTGCCAACCCGCGCGGGCAACAGGTTGCCGCTGGCATCCGAGCCTTCGTTGGTGACATTGCGCAACTCGGTGCGCACCATCGGGTCGGGCAGCGCGCCGGCCGGCTCGATCCGCGCCTGCGCCGCCTCGGCTTCGGCGCGCAGCGCGGCGAACTCGGGGTGGCGGGCGCGGGCGAACTCGAGCAGGCTCTCGACGCGGCCACCGATCACCTGTTCGGCTTCGGCCGCATGCACCTCTGCCACAGCGAGCAGAAGCATCGCCAGCAGAACCGGAACGGGACGCATGATCCTACTTCGCTGCTTCGATGCTGATCACGGTCAGCACGCCCTTGACCTCCGCCGCACGGAAGCGGATCTTGTCGCCTTCCTTCCACGCCTTGAGCAGGGCCGGCGTCTTGGCTTTGAAGCTCATGGTCATGGCCCCCATGTTGAGATTGGCGATCTCTCCATGAGTGATGGTGACGGTGCCGGAGGCCCGATCCAGCTTCCTGATCACGCCATCGGCCTGCGGCAGCTGGCCTTCATTGGCACCAATCGGAAATGCGACGAACAGCAGGGTTGCCATGGCGGCAACAAGGCGAACAAACGATTTCATGGGGAATCTCCCGAACAAAAACAGCACGCAACGGGCCAGGAAAGATATCCGGCCCGCCAACCCGACGGAATATCAGGCGCTGCTTCGCGGAGGATGCTGCGGCGGCTCCGCGATGTGGCTCGGAGGAGCCACAGTCGCAGGGAGGACGTATTGGTGCTCGGCGGGAATCAGGCCGGTGGCCACCAATGCGCTGGGCATGAAACCGCAGCCGGCCAGATGGCACATCTCGCAGTTGTCGCAACCTGCATCGTGCGCGGCCTGATCCTGAACCACTGCGTCATGGGCTTCATGGCAGGGCATCCCCGCTGCGGACTGTTCCGTCATAACGGAAGCCATGCCATGTTCCGGCGCATGCCGGCACAGCGGCATGGACATCGCCGCCATGGTCTGCACAGGCAGCCACAGCGCGGCGGAAAGCAAAAGAAAGCGAACGAAACGATGTCTCACGATGCAAAGATTACCCTCCGACGGCCTGCAGCGCAAGCCGGCCGATCATTCGTCCTCATCCTTCAGCTTGAAGCTGGCGGCGAGTTTCTGCTGCACCTGCGGCGGCACTTGCGCATAACGGGCGAACTCGATGTTGTAGGCGCCGCGGCCCGCCGTCAGCGATTTCAGGCGCGAGGCATAGTCGGCGATCTCGGCCAGCGGCACTTCGCCGCTGACGCTGACCAGGCCCTGGCGACGCGCCGCCAAGCCGCTTTGCGTGCCCGTGACATGGCCGCGCCGGCTCGCCAGATCACCGGCAATGTCGCCCATCGCGGTTTCCGGCGTGATCACTTCGATGGTGACAATCGGCTCCAGCACGATGGCCGCGCCGGCACGAATGGCCTCGACCGTGGCCTTGCGGCCTGCGCTGAAAAATGCCACGTCCTTGCCGTCCACCGCGTGGGTCTTGCCGTCATACACGATGACCCGGATGTCTTCCACCGGATGTCCGGCGATCACCCCGTCGGCCAGCGCCTGGCGCACGCCCTTCTCCACCGATGCCATGAACACGCCGGGAATTACGCCCCCCTTGACGTGGTCCACGAACTCGAAACCCGCACCGCGCGGCAGCGGCTCGATCTTCAGATAGACCTCGCCGAACTGTCCGGCGCCGCCTGACTGCTTCTTGTGCCGGCAGTG
>JAPLRA010000298.1 GCA_026399445.1 Sulfuritalea sp. | reverse complement strand
TCGCGGGCGTCGGGAATGCCGTTGTACCAGGCCACGAACCGTCCCGAGCCATATACCGCGTCGAGGTTTTCACCGGGAATGCCGAGACGGCGATCTTCCAGCGCACCGATGGTGATGACGAGCACGTCATAGGCGGCCCTGAGCTCATCATAGGAAATGTCACGGCCGATGGCGACGTTGCCGAGAAAGCGCACACCCTCTTTGCCCAAGGTGCGTTCGAACTGACGCGCGATGTTCTTGGTGCCCTGATGGTCTGGCGCGACGCCACCGCGTACCAGGCCGAAGGGGGTGGGCAGACGGTCGAAAATGTCGATGCGGGCGCCCGGCAGTTTGCGCCCGAGGGCGTCGGCGACATAGCAGCCCGAGGGACCGGCGCCCACAATGCCGATATGGATGGGGGGCTGGCTCATGGTTCTTCCTCGATGTCGCTCACGCTCGCGCCGCTGAAGCGACGCTGGAAATAGCCGGCAGCGTCCGGTAACGGTCCGTCGGCCGTTTGCAGAACGTTGGTCAGGTGGCGCTCGGCCTGTTGCCGCGTCAGCAGGTAGATCTCGCCGCAGAGCTGACGGGCGACATCGCCGGGCCAGTCGTTGGACAGCAGTTGCCGGGGCAGTTGCGGATCACGCAATTGAACGCGGCGGAACTCGTGGATCAGCAGGGTGCGTATGCAGAAGGCCTGCTCCGGATCGAGTTCACGAGCGGTTTTGATGGCGCGGGCGACGGGGCGGAAGCTGTCGCAGAAACGCTTGTAGTCCTCCGCAATGGCGTCGAGATTCCAGCATTCGCGCACCAGTTCCTGCAAGGGGCGGCTGGACAGGGCGCCCAGTGTGCGGCCCTGTATTACCACCACCTTGTCATGAGTACCGGTGCCCTGCAGGATGTCGAGCACCGATTCGTTGTTGGCGTAGGGATGTGCCAACACACCCGGGGCTATGACGCCAAAGCCCTCCCACAGCAGCTCGCGGCGCAGCACGTCACGTTGCGCGGGCGTCAGCATTCCGCCGCCGATGAACACCACTTGCCAGTCGCCGTCCCACTGCTGGCGCGGATCATCGTAGATGCGCCTGTACGCGTGCTCGAAGCGCCGCCGGCCGGTCGCGGTCAGGCTGTAATAGCTCTTGCGGCCGATCTGCTCGGAGACCAGCCATTTTTCCTTCGAGAGGCGGAACACGCTGGTGCGCACCATGCGCGAGTTCATGCCCAGCGCTTCGACCAGTTTGATGAAACTGCCCAGCCAGACGGTGCCACCACGAGGGGCGATCGCATCGCCATAGACGGTGATGATCAGCGAGTTGGCGCGCAGCGTGTGCGCCGCCAGAAATTCACTCATCCATTGTTGGATAAAGCGGCTTTTCATGAGGGAAACAGTCTCCGGAATCGATGCTTCAAATGATACCACTTGCTTTGAAGATATGTAACACATCGTCAATCAGAGTGGTCATAAAGCCTGGTTCAAACGTCCGCGTGATGGAATGCTATTAAAAAAAGCGAGGATAAACATAAGGAAGCGGGTAAGTGGTTTAGGCATCAAAAAGAAATTGACATGCACTAAGTGATACATTATCATTAAAACATCGTCAAAAGACTGTATCGCGAGGATGGATATCGCGTCTGAGTTCGGAGTCTCGCAATCATTTACGGCACATCTGCGAGACCCCCGTTTGCGTTGGCCCTACCTGGAGAGCTGAAATGAGGACGTTCAAGACGTACGACAAGGGTGATGTCCTGCCCGATGACTACAAGAAGGCTCTGATCAACC
>JAPLRA010000254.1 GCA_026399445.1 Sulfuritalea sp. | reverse complement strand
CCTGCTCGAAGGTCACGACGACGTATTCTTCCTTGCCTGGATTGCGGAACATGCTGATATTGCCGGTGCCCACCTTGATCCAGCTCTTTGCCGCATTCACCTTGCGCTTCTGCTCGATCCAGCCCTGATAGCCTTGGCCATCGGCATTGAACTTGTGCGAGTAATGCTGTGCGTAATGGTCCGGATTGCGGCTCTCCCAGTCCTGACGCCATTCCTCGATCATCTTCAGCAGCGAGCTGCGTTCGGTTTGCCAATCGTCAAGCGACAGCCATTCGATGCTGTTGCTGATGATGACCGGGGTCAGGCCGATCTGCAGGCTCTTCGACAGGCTGTCGAGATCCTGATTGGCCAGCACCACGCAGCCGTCGGAGGCTTTGGGCGGCCGCGAGAAGGTGTCCGATGGTGTGCCGTGCAGCCAGATGCCGTGGCCATTGCGCCCCTGGCGCTTGTCCCAGTCGTTGGGATAGTTGATCGGGAAGGCGCCGCTGCCGTAGAAGTCGGTCAGCTTCTGCCGCGGCAGGCTGGAAGTGACGTGATAGACGCCAATCGGGGTCCTCTTGTCGCCCTCGCGCGTCTTGTCGGCCCCCAACTTGCCCTGCGTGATGTAGTAGTCGGCAATGAAACGTGGTGTGCCATTGTCATTCTGGTAAAGATAGAGCCGGGATTTCTGCGTATCCACTACCACCGCGTGTTTCTGTTCGGGGCGCATTTGCAGCAGGTAGCGCGGCACGTAGTCGGCGGGCGGTTTGGTGCGGTAGCCCTTGAGGCGGACGATGGCTTCGTCGCGCAGGTCGGCGATCTTTTCTCCCGCCGCCGGACCACCGCCTTCGCCAAAAGACATCAGCGGGCGGGAGCGGGCCAGCAGCAGGTCGCCCTTCACCAGATGCGCCAGACGGAAATTGGGATAGGCCTTGATCAGCATTTCCGTCTGCTGCATGGCAAGTTCCAGCCGGTTGTTTTCGATGGCGTCGAACACCTTCGCCAGTAAGGGTTCCGGCCCGGAGTCCGTATAGATCGCCTCGACCGCGGGACCGCCGGCGTCCTTCTTGAGATGCTTCGGCGCCTTGCCGGCAGCTTCCGCTGAGCCTGCCGCCAACAGCACGCTGCAGGCCGTTACAACCGCCAGGGAACGCGCCAGGCAGCGCATCAGCTACCGACCCGCTCCTGCAGAATCTGCCATTTTCCGTCGCGCTTGCCCATCAGCAGCACCTTGTTGCTCGACGTCTTGAGCGACGCCGACTTGTAGTGCTGGCGAAACTTCACTGTCGCGGTTTCGCCATCGGCGACGATGCGCAGGTTTTCATAGCTGACATGAATGGCACCAGGCTTGGCAATGCGCTTTTGCCGTTCAGCATCCCAGGCGGCACGCGTTTCGCCAGCCGGGGTTTTGAAGTCACGGGCATAGGCGGCGAGGTAGGCCTTCACGTCCTTGCGTGACCAGGCGGCGGCCCACAGGTCGATGGCCCTGGTGATTTCCGTGTTGGCATCGCTGGCGGCTTTTGCCGGGGCCGGCTTGGGCGTTTCGGCTGGTTTCGCTGGTGCGGCGGTAGCCGGGGCAGCCGCAGCCGGGGCGGGCGCTGCCGCTACCGGGGCTGGTGTGGGCGCAGGGGCGGGCGCCACCTTGGGTGCTTCGGCCAGCTTGACCGATTCAGCGACCGGCTTTGAGACTTTGCCGGGACGGCTGGCGGTACTCATCAGGTCGCGAATCAGGGCCAGCTTGTTCTGTGCGCTCGAGTTCGACGAATCGATCTGCAGTGCCTTGTCATAGGCCTGGCTGGCGAGGCGCGCATAGATGTCGCCCAGGTTCTCGTGGGCGGTGGCGTAGGAGGGATGGGTACGAATTGCCATTTCCAGCGCCTGCTTCGCCTTGTCATACTGTTTCTGCTGCGCATAGATCACGGCAAGGTTATTGTAGGGTTCCGGCAGCTCCGGGTAATCCTCGGTCAGCTTTGAAAACACCGCAATCGCCTCGTTGGGCTTGTTCATCTCGGTCAGCACGATGCCTTTGAGAAAGCGCCCCTGGGCATCCTTTGGCTTGCCGGCGAGATACTTGTCGACCTGTTCCAGCGCCTGGGCATGCTGCCCCTGCTTGATCTGCTTGCTGATGTCTTGAATGGCATCGGCGCGGACCGCGGGGGCCAGCATCAGGAGGGCGATGGAAATCGCTGCGGCCAGCAGGCGTGAGGCATTGAGGCTGATTTGGGTCATGGTATAGACTTCTCTTTGACGGTTGCCCGAAAATGAGTTTCGCGGGGACAAACCATGCTGGATTCAACCATGGATTCTAACAAGAAGCCCGCCTTTCCCACAACCCGAAGCGTTTGATCGATGACCCGAGAATGCCGGCCTTTCGCGGCCATTTTTTTGCTTAAACCCGGCGTTCGGGAGATTTATTGTTACGGCCGCCATCCTTAGCGCGGATAATGCCGACCTTCACCTCCACTGCACTTCTATTTTTTCCGTCATGCTGAAGATATACAACACCCTGGCCCGCGAAAAGCAGGCTTTCGTTTCGATCGAGCCCGGCGTCGCCAAAATGTACGTCTGCGGCATGACGGTCTATGATTTCTGCCATCTCGGCCATGCCCGCGTACTCGTCGTGTTCGACATGGTGGCACGCTGGCTTCGGGCTAGCGGCTACGTCTTGAAGTATGTGCGCAACATTACCGACATCGACGACAAGATCATTCGTCGTGCTCAGGAGAATGGCGAAACCATACGGCAGTTGACCGATCGTTTCATCGCTGCAATGAACGAAGACGCAACTGCGCTGGGTGTGCTGCGTCCGGACGCCGAACCGCGTGCGACGGAGTATGTCGCGCAGATGCTGGACATGATCGGCGCACTGGAAAGGCAGGGCTACGCCTATGTTGCTGGCAGCAACGACGTTTGCTATTCAGTACGCAAGTTCGACGGCTACGGCAAGCTTTCCGGCAAGTCGCTGGAAGATCTGCGCGCCGGCGAACGGGTCGATGTCATGGCCGGCAAGCAGGATCCGCTCGACTTCGT
>JAPLRA010000124.1 GCA_026399445.1 Sulfuritalea sp. | reverse complement strand
GATTGAGCTGATTGCGACGGCGGTGCCGCCAAGCTTGCAATGCGACTGGAAGTTGATGCAGGTGGCGTTGCGCAACCTGATCGGCAACGGGTTGCGCCATTCACCGCCCGACGCGCCGCTGCGCTTGTGGGTTCGCGGCCAGCCGGGGGGCGGCGTTTTTATTGAAATCAACGACACCGGCAGCGGCATCCCCGATGATGAGATTGGACGGGTGTTTCAGAAATATTTCCGCGGTCGCGGTGCGCTGGGAAAAGCAGGTGCCGGGCTCGGGCTCTATCTGGTGGATCGTATTGCGCAGATGCATGGCGGCCGGGTCAAAGTGCAGACCATGCCGGATCACGGCAGCCGATTTACTCTGATACTGCCGGGGCCGGGTTTGCCGTGATGTGTGATTCGTTCCCAGCCGGTCGCCTGCGTGCAGCCGGGGTCAAAACCGCAGTCACATAGTTTCTGGTCATGGCAAACGAAACCGCAGCGTGAAGGGCTGCTTTGGCTTCCCGGACCACGGCCGCGAACGACCGCTTCCGATTTTCGGCACTGACGGCTCAGGGCACCAAGCTGCCCCTCGTCATCGCAGCAAGTCGGCGCTGGCGATACGGCGATTGGGTGTCCACACTGGCCGGGTGCAGGGTTGTCTCACCGGGACAGCGGGGCGCATTTCCCTGGGCGGTTTCTTGCCGAAGCAAGCCCCGATAATCCTTCAGCGGGTCAGTTCCATGTAGAGGCTGGGCAGCGTTTCCGGCAGGCGTTCGATGCGATCAAGCACGCGCCAGCGCTTGCCGAAGATCTCGCGGACGTATTCGTCGGCGTTGGGATCGAGGCTGAGGCAGAAGGTGGTAACGCCCTTGGCGGTTAGCTCCTCGACCGCCTTGCGTGCATCGCTACGCAGATGGCCGGGCTCGGCAACGTCGATGTCGGCCGGTTCGCCATCGGTCAGCAGCAGCAGGATCTTCTTGTCGGCCGGACGCGCCGATAGATAGTGGCCGGCATGGCGCAGCGCGGCGCCCATGCGCGTGGACCAGCCGGCCTGCATGGCGGCCAGGCGGGCCTTTACCGTGTCGTCCCATCGCTCGGAAAAGCCCTTGATGTGCTGGTAGCGGACTTCGTGGCGGGTGTTGGAATGGAAGCCCGCAATGGCATACGAATCGCCGAGGCAGTCGATGGCCCACGCCAATAGCGACACGGCTTCCTGGCTGAGTTCGAGAATGGTTTGGCCCGCCGTGCCGCCATCGCCAGCGCGGTGCGTCCCTTCGGGAACTTTCTGATTGAGCGATTCCGACAAGTCGAGCAGCAGCAGCACGGTGATGTCGCGGCCGTCGGTACGGTGGCTCATGTTGATTCGCGGATCGGGCGTGGCGCCGCTCTTGTAGTCGATCAGCGAGCTGATGGCGACGTCGAGATCGAGTTCGCTGCCTTCTTCCTGGTAGCGGATGCGCACCTTGTCCTGCGGCTTCAGCAGATCCAGCAGGCGCTTGAGCTGCTTGGCCAGCGCGGCGTGCTTTTCCAGCAGGCGATCGATGTCCGCAGCATCTCCTGAAGGATGCAGTGCCTCGTAGACGCTGACCCAGTCCGGGCGATAGGTCTCGCTGTCGGCATCCCATTCGGGGTAGCGGCGCGGCGGCAGGCCGCGGATTTCCTCGCCGGGTTCCAGTTTGCGCTCTTCGTCGAAAGCCTCCTCTTCGTCGCCTTCCTCAATGAATCGCCACAGCTGGCGATTGTCGTCGCGGTAGTCGATGACCGTGTCGTCGAAATGCACCTTGGCGAGTTGATCGCTCTGGCGTCGGG
>JAPLRA010000472.1 GCA_026399445.1 Sulfuritalea sp. | reverse complement strand
GCTATCCGCAGGCCGAAAAGCTGTACGGTGAAATACGCGAGGCGCGCAAGGCGCCCGAAATCAGCGCAAGGCTGGAGCGTTGCGGCCTGCCTCTGGCGGGTACGGAACGACTGCGGGCCTAGGCGGCGAGCGTTTGCAGCGCGGCATCGCGGCGATCGCACGATCGGCAATGGCTGCCGAAGGCGTGCGTTTCAAGGCCGACAAAGCACCTGCAGACTGCAGGGGCTTTGATTCATATCAATGCCCCTGCAGTCTGCAGCTTATAGGCTAGCCGAATAGCCGATAAACGATTGTCGATTGTCCCGGGAATTGCACGGCCGTTTGTTTCGATTGCCTCGCGGAGCGGACGACAGCTTCGCGATCCATTGAAGACTCGATTGCAGCTATTCCCTGTCTTGGAGAACACTTGTGACCCCTAACGAGAACCCCGCTGCCGACCCCGATCAGGAGAGGCAATCCGAATGCCCGACGCAACCCGCATCGGCAGACCCTTCCGCACCGGGCCTGAAAACCTCGCGCCGCGACTTCCTCAAAGGCAGCGGCATGCTGAGCCTGTCGTCGCTGATGGGCGCGGGCGCACTGATGGCACAGTCCGGCGAGGCCAAGGCGGCCGTTGAATGGGCCGAGCATTTCCAGAGCAACTACCGCCTGATGACCCCGCAGGAGAAAGCTGAGGCAGCCGCCCGCCTTGCGAAACGCCACACCGCGGAGTACGGCAAGAAGGTTACCGTGGATATCACCGAGGCTCAGCCGGGTGTCCTCATGGGCTATGCGCTCAATGTCAGGAAATGCATCGGCTGTCGCCGTTGCGTCAAGGCCTGCGTCGAGGAAAACAATCAGACGCGTGGCGAAAAACCCGGTGAGCGCATCGAGTGGATTCAGGTGCTCCGGATGGAACGCGGCGAGTTCTCGAAAGACAAGATGAACCAGGGGTATCCCGAAGGGCTGGGCATCCAGGTCGGCGGCAATGCCTACACCCCGTCCGGCCAGGTGCTTGAAGGCCAGTACCACTACGAGCCCAAGGCTGTTCCGGAAAAGGACGCCACCTACATGCCGATCGCCTGCATGCAGTGCGAGAAGCCGCCCTGCGTCAAGGTATGTCCGGTGAGAACGACCTACCGCGAAGCCGACGGCCCGGTGGTGATCGACTACAACTGGTGCATCGGCTGTCGCATGTGCATGGGCGCCTGCCCCTACTGGGCGCGCCGCATCAACCTCACCACCCCGGTCCTGCCCAAGGAAGAAATGAATCCGGTGACGCACTATCTGGGCAACCGGCCGCGTATGCGCGGCGTCGTCGAGAAATGCCACTGGTGCCTGCAACGCACTCGCCAGGGCCGCTACCCGGCCTGTGTCGAGGTCTGTCCGGTGGGCGCGCGCAAGTTCGGCAACCTGCTCGACCCGGAAAGCGAAGTGAGTCTGATCCTGGCCCGGAAGAACGTGTTCCGCCTCAAGGCGGAACTCAACACCTTCCCGAAATTCTTCTACTTCTACGATTGAGGAGCCGGCCGTGCAACAACTGATCAGTTTCACTACCGACTACACCCGCTACGTGCTCAAGGGCAGCACGAAGTTCTATGCCTGGATGGGCTCGCTCGCGGCGCTCATCGTCGGCATGATGTACGTGTTCTTTCTGCAGAACACCGAAGGCCTGATCGTCACCGGCATGACCAGCCAGATCCACGACGGCCTGTACTTCGCCAACCTGGTCTTCCTCGTCGGCGTCGCCGCCGGAGCGGTGACCATCGTCTTCCCGGCCTATGTCTATCACCATGAGGGCATGCACAAGGTTGCCGTGCTGGGCGAGATGCTGGCGATCACCGCCGTGATCATGGTGATGATGTTCGTGTTTGCCCATATGGGCCGGCCCGATCGTCTCTGGCACATGATCCCGCCCTGGGGCATCTACAGCTTCTCTTCGATGCTGGGCTGGGACGTAATGGTGCTCAACGGCTACCTGATCCTCAACTTCGTCTGCGGCTATTACTACCTGTGGTGCAAGTACACCGGCAACCCGATCAACAATAAATGGTTCTTGCCGGTGGTGTATGTCGCGATCGTCTGGGCGCTGTCGATCCACACCGTCACGGCCTTCCTGATCTCGACCATGCCGTCGCGTCCGATGTGGCACCACAGCATGATGCCGACCCGCTTTATCGTCACGGCCTTCGCTGCCGGCCCCTGCCTGATCATCCTGACCTTTCTGATCATCCGCAAGAACACCAAGTTCTGGATCGAGGACAGCGCGATCAACCTGCTGTCGACCATCGTCACCTGGTGCCTCGGGCTGGCGATCTTCCTGACCATGTCCGAAGTCGTGGTCGAGCTCTACGCCCGCACCGAGCACGCCAACGGCCTATACTACCTGATGTTCGGCCTGCACGGGCTGACCAGTCTGGTGCCGTGGTTCTGGAGTTCCGTGATCCTCATGGCCGCCGCGTTCGTGCTGTTCCTGATCCCGTCCGTTCGCACCAACTACAAGCGGCTGCCGATCCTTTGCGTCATGGCCTTCGCCGGCATCTG
>JAPLRA010000402.1 GCA_026399445.1 Sulfuritalea sp. | reverse complement strand
TGCTTGGCATAGGCCTCGAAGACAAGGCCGAATCGGTGCGCGATCTCATGAAGGCCTACGAGATGAACTACCCTGTGTTGCTGGCCAAGGACAAGGGCATCGAACTGATGCAGGCGCTGGGCAACCCCAAGGCCGGCCTGCCTTACACCATCGTCATCAATCGCCAGGGCGAGATCGTGGCGAGCAAGCTGGGAGCCATGAAGAAAGCCGAAATCGAAGCCGCCGGCGAGACGGCGCTCAAATGAACAGGACATAGACCGAGGAAGCCCGACATGCCGAAGCCGATGGAACCCACCCTGGATGCGCTGCACAACCCTTTTCTGCGCTACTTCGCGGCAACGCGACCGGCCTTTCTTTCCGTAACCTTCGTCGGTTGTTTGCTGGGTTTGGCGACCGCGGCATATTCCGCCATTCCGGTCGGCCCGGCGCTGGCCACGGTGACATTGTTCTTCGCCCTGATGGCGCATGCCGGCGCCAATGTCATCAACGACTACTACGATGCGCTTTCGGGCTGCGACGAGGCCAACACCGAGCGCCAGTTTCCCTTTACCGGCGGCAGCCGCTTCATCCAGAACGGAGTCCTGTCGCTGCGTGCCACAGGGATATTCGGCTATTCGCTGCTGGCGGCGGTGGTGCCGGCGGGTTTGTGGCTGACTGCCGTCAGCGCCTCGGGCCTGATCCTGATCGGTCTGGCCGGCCTGGTGGTCGGCTGGGCCTATTCGGCGCCACCGCTGAAACTGCAAAGTCGCGGCCTCGGCGAATTCGCCATCACTGCGGGCTGGCTGCTGGTGGTGGTCGGCAGCGACTTCGTGCAGCGCCACGGTTTTGCCCTTGTTCCCGTCGCTGCCGGTCTTGGCTTTGCCCTGCTGGTGGCCAACGTGCTCTACATCAACCAGTTCCCCGACGTGAAGGCCGATGCCAGCGCCGGCAAGAACACGATGGTGGTGAGGTTGGGCGTGGCCAAGGCTCGCTGGGGCTACGTGGTGATTGCGGCCCTGGCATACGGTTGGCCCTTGCTGATGGTGCTGCTGGGGCATCTGCCCACGACGGCCCTGGTCGCCTTGCTGCCCGCTGCGGCCAGCATCGCCGCGACACGCCAGCTATGGTCGAGCGCCGGGCAGCCGGCGGAACTCACGCCCGCGCTGAAGCTGACCATCCTGGCCGCAAGCACCCACGGCCTGCTGCTCGCCATCGTGCTCGTCCTGCCGTGGAGCCGCACCATCTGAAGGCTGCCGCCGGTGTGATGCAATGAGCAGAAACCTAGCCCTGCGTCTGGGCCTCGCGGTGTTTGCCTCGCTCGCCCTGCCGGCGCTGGCGGCGCCCTTGCAGTCCCTGATCGATGCAACTCCCGCCGGCGGCACGTTGCGCCTGGCGCCGGGATCCTACATCGGTCCGGTGACGATCAACCGGCCGATGACGCTCGACGGCGGGGGGCAGGCGCTGATCCTCGGCAGCGGCAAGGGCACCGTGCTGTCGGTGGCCGCCAATGGCGTCACGCTGCGCGGCCTGCGCCTCACCGGTAGCGGCGAATCGCACGACAGTGTCGACGCCGGCATCCTGCTCGAAGGCGACGATCATCGCGTCGAGGACAACGTGCTCGAAGACGTGTTGTTCGGCATTCACCTCAAGCAGGTCAATCGCTCGCGCCTGACCGGCAACCGGATCACCGGCAAGAAGCTGGAGCAGGCCATGCGCGGTGACGCCATCCGCCTCTGGAACAGCCGCGACAACCTGATCGAGGGCAACCGCTTCACCCGCGCGCGGGACCTGACCTTCGCCAACTCCCCCGACAACCGCATCGTCGGCAACCGCTTCGACGACGGCCGTTACGGCATGCACATCATCTTCTCGCCGCGCCTGCTGGTGGAGAACAACCACCTGTCCGACACCGGCACCGGCATCATCGTGCTCTACTCGCCGAACCTGGTGCTGCGCGGCAACCATGTGGCGCACGCGCTGACCGGCGGCGGCGCCGGCATCGTGTTCAAGGAAAGCAGCAACGCCCTGGTCGAGAACAATGAAGTGCTGCATTGCGCGGTGGGCCTCAAGGTCGACGCGCCGCCGCAGTCGGTCGGCGCGCTGACGGTGAAGAACAACCGCTTCGCGCACAACATCATCGGCCTGTTCTTCTACGGCGAGGAGGGCGGCCATCGTTTCTTCGACAACCGCTTCGAAAGCAATCTGACCACGGTGGCGATCAGCGCGCCAGGCGCCGGCAGCGCCAATGTCTGGCGCGGCAACTACTGGGACGAGTACCAGGGCTTCGATCGCAACGGCGACGGCATTGGCGACACCCCTCACGAGGTGTATCTGTTTGCCGACCGGATCTGGATGGAAACCCCGATGGCGACCTTCTTCCGCAATTCGCCCGTGCTCGAAATGCTGGACTTTCTCGAGCGCCTGGCGCCCTTCTCGACACCGCATCGGGTACTGCAGGACCCTCAGCCACGCATGAAGTGAAGGCGTATTTCAAGTAGGGATATCGCTGGCATCGATTGACAGCTGTCAAAGCGGTCGCGGCCGTTTGAATGGTAAATTAGCTCATGTTCAGAATCTCCCAGTTCATGCAGGAAATCGCCGCGCCGACGCCCGTCGGGCCGGTGCGCAAGCCGCCCGGGCCGGTGGTGATCTGGAACCTGATCCGGCGCTGCAACCTGACCTGCAAGCACTGCTATTCGATTTCCGCCGACAAGGATTTCGCCGGCGAATTGAGCACTGCCGAAGTGTTCAGCGTGATGGACCAGCTCAAGGCTTTCCGCGTCCCGGCGTTGATTCTTTCCGGAGGCGAGCCGCTGCTGCGGCCCGATATTTTCGAGATATCCGCGCGGTCAAAGGCGATGGGGTTCTTCACGGCCCTGTCATCCAACGGCACCCTGATTGATGCACCGATGTGCGAGCGCATCAGGGAAATAGGTTTCGATTACGTCGGCGTCAGCCTCGACGGCCTCGGCGCCACGCACGACAAGTTCCGCCGCATGAAAGGCGCCTTCGACCTGTCGCTCGCCGGTATCCGCCTGTGCCGCGAGGCGGGGCTCAAGGTCGGCGTGCGCTACACCATGACGCAGGACAATTTTCAGGATCTTCCCGGCCTGCTCAAGCTGGTCGAGGACGAAGGCATCGACCGCTTCTATTTTTCGCACCTCAATTACGCGGGTCGCGGCAACAAGAACCGCAAGGACGACGCTCTGCACCAAATGACGCGCAACGCGATGGATCTGTTGTTCGACACGTGCTGGAACTATCAGCAGCGTGGGCTGGTCAAGGAATTCACCACCGGCAATAACGATGCCGACGGCGTCTATCTGCTCTACTGGCTGCAGAAGCATTTTCCGGAGAAGGTCGAGCACATCCGGCGGAAGCTGGCGCAGTGGGGCGGCAATTCGAGCGGCATCAATGTCGCCAACATCGATAATTTGGGCAACGTCCATCCCGACACGATGTGGTGGCACTACACGCTGGGCAACGTGCGCGAGCGCAGCTTCGGCGATATCTGGCTGGATACGTCGGACCCGCTGATGGCCGGGCTCAAGGCCCATCCGCGAACGGTGGGCGGGCGTTGCGGAAGCTGCGCCCACTTCGACATCTGCGGCGGCAACACGCGGGTGCGCGCCCAGCAACTGACCGGCGATCCCTGGTCCGAGGACCCGGGCTGCTATTTGACGGACGAGGAAATAGGAATCACATGAACAAGCTTGCCGTCCTGGCGTGCCTGCTGGCGAACGCCTTGTCTGTGTCGGCCGCAGAGCCCGCCGCATTGTTCCAGCAGCATTGCGCCGTTTGCCATGGTCCCGGGCGACTGGGCCTGACTGGCCCGGCGCTGCTGCCGGAAAGCCTGGCGCGCCTGCGCAAGCCCGAAGCGATCAAGACCATCACCGAGGGCCGGGCGGCGACCCAGATGCTGGGTTTTGCCGACCGCCTTGCAAAGGACGAGATCGGCGTGCTGGCCGACTACATCTACACCGCCGTATCGCCAGCGCCGAGTTTTTCCGAAGCCGACATCAAGGCTTCGCGCATCATCACTCACGCCACGGGCAGCCTGCCGGACAAACCCGCCGAGGTGTTCAAGGGCGTTGACATGATGAACCTGTTCATCGTGGTCGAGACCGGCGACCATCATGTCACCGTGCTCGACGGCGACAAGCTGGAACCGATTCACCGCTTCCCTTCGCGGTACGCACTGCACGGCGGGCCGAAGTTCACGCCCGACGGCCGCTATGTCTTCTTCGCTTCGCGAGATGGCTGGATCACCAAGTTCGACATCTGGAATCTCAAGGTGGTGGCCGAGATCCGTGCCGGCATCAACACGCGCAACGTCGCGGTCTCCGGCGACGGCAAATATCTGGCGGTGGCCAACTACCTGCCGCACACGCTGGTGTTGCTCGATGCCGACCTGAATCTGCTCAAGGTGCACGAAGTATGGAACAAGGACCGCAAGGAAAGCTCGCGCGTCTCGGCCGTATATGACGCGGCACCGCGCCAGAGCTTCGTCGCCGCGCTGAAGGACGTACCCGAGGTCTGGGAAATCAGCTACAACCCGAAGGCCGACGACATCCCTGTCGGCATGATCCACGACTTCAAGTACAAGG
>JAPLRA010000039.1 GCA_026399445.1 Sulfuritalea sp. | reverse complement strand
TATGAAATCAACCACCCGGGCCGGGCCCGGATGGTTGATGAATGCTGCGAAGAACCCTCAACCCTTCTTGGGGGCGGCTGCCTTGGCACCAAAGAAATGGTTCATCGCCATGCGTCGGCTGATGATGGTGTCCTGATCCCATTTCACGGCGCGCTCGGCGAAAGCTCTTTGCGAGGCGACAATTTCCTTGAACAGCGGGTTTTCCGCCGACTTCTTGGTCAGGATTGCGTCCCAGAGCGTGAGTTGGTCCTGCAGCACGGCATCCGGGGTCTTGTAGAACTTGACCTTGTCCTTGGTCTGGAGCTCGACGTAATCCTTGGAATAACGATCGATGGCTTTCCAGGACATGTCAGCGGACGCCGCTTCTACGGCTCCGGCAATGATCGACTTCATCTTGGCCGGCAGCGCGTCGTATTTCGGCTTGTTGAACATGATCTCGAAGGTCTCGGCGCTCTGATGATAGCTCTGCAGCATGCAGACCTTGGAGACATCGGGGAATCCGAGCAGACGATCCGACGAGGCGTTGTTGAACTCGGCGCCGTCGAGCAGGCCGCGGTCCAGCGCCGGCACGATTTCGCCACCGGGGAGCGCATTCACTGCCGCGCCCATGGCCGTGAACAAGTCGATGGCCAGACCATTGGTGCGGAACTTGAGTCCCTTGAAATCCGTCGACTTGGTGATCGGCTTTTTGAACCAGCCCAGCGGCTGCGTTGCCATCGGACCGTAGAGGAAGGACTGAACGTTGCTCATGCCGATGGAGGCGTAGAGCTTGGCCAGCAGTTCGGCGCCGCCGCCATACTTGTGCCACGACAGGAGCATGTTGGCGTCCATGCCGAAAGCCGGGCCGGAATTCCAAAGGGCCAGCGCATTCTGCTTGCCATAGTGGTAGCCGAGAACGCCGTGGCCACCGTCCAGCGTACCCTTCTGCACTGCTTCCAGCAGACCGAATGCGGGTACCACGGCGCCGGCGGGCAACACCTCGATCTTGAGGTCGCCGCCGGTCATGTCGTTGACCTTCTTGGCGAAGTCGAGCGCGTACTCGTGGAATATATCTTTCGAGGGCCAGGTTGATTGCCAGCGCATGCTGATCGGACCGGCCTGCGCCTTGGCGATCATCGGGAAACCCGCGGCGACGGCACCTGCCGTGCCGGTGACGGCAGCAGCGAGGAACTTGCGGCGGGACGGCTTTTGCTCGGCTTGCTTGGTATCGGACATAGACTCCTCCTGAAAACAAATTTGAGTTTGCGGCCCCTGGGACAGCGTCCTGACGGCCTGCGATCTTGGTTATTGATGTTTTGCACTGCGAGCGACGGGACCACTTTACCAGAAAGCGAATTTGTCTGACAATAGGACAACAATTAAAAAAGGCGCCTATGTCTGACACCCCGACCCACGCTACCGAATCCGGTACCGAGCTGAGCCGGATCGTCCGTCCGCTGAGACTTTCCGAGGAGGTGTCGGGCGATTTGCAGCGCCGCGTTGCGCGCGGAGAGCTCAAGCCCGGTGATCGTTTGCCGACGGAAAAAACCTTGGGCGAGGCTTTCGGCGTGAGTCGCGCAGTCGTGCGGGAGGCCATTGCCCGGCTCAAGGCGGATGGCCTGATCGAAACCCGGCAGGGTTCGGGTGCCTTTGTCGTCGAAGCGCCCAAAACCATCAACCTGCGCTTCTGGAAGGGCGTCGGGACGGAACTCGACGAGTTGCGCGACATCTTCGAACTGCGGGCCATGGTCGAAGGGGCTGTGGCCGAACTCGCCGCCCAGCGCCGGGACAAGAAGGATCTCAAAGCCATGGCGCAACACCTGCAGACGATGGACGATGCCATGGCCGCCGGGCTGGACGGAACGGAGGCGGACGACAACTTCCATATCGCGATGGCCAAGGCCACGCATAACACCTACGTCTCCCGGTTGGTCGAATTTCTCGGCCGGCACTTTTCCGATTCGCGCAAGCTGTCATGGCACGGCACGCGCCGCGAACTCGCCCACCCGAAGGAAGCCCAGCGCGAGCACCACGCGCTGTTTGAAGCGATTTCGGTTGGCAATGCGGAGAATGCCCGCCGTTGTGCGCTCGACCATCTGCGCGGCGCCGCCGGCCGCTTCGGCATCAAGCTGGCGCTGGATCTCGACCGCAAAGCTACTCGGTCGCCCGGAAAATCCTGATTGTGATCGCCGCTCCGCCTGTCGTGGCGAACGCAAGCAACACGTAGCTCTCGACTGTCAATCACCAAAGGAGAAAGGGTCATGATGCAAATGCGTATTCTGGTTGCAACAATCACTCTGGCCCTGCTCGCCGGCTGCGCGGGCATGCAGCCAGCGGGCGGCAAGCGTGAACTGATGATCGTCGGCAACGACGAGAAGGTATCCTGGGACGCGGCCGGCAAGTTGGTGCTTATGCCGCCGGGAAAGGATACGGTGTCGGTGATCGATATCGGTACCGACCCGCTCGCGCCGAAAATCCTGGCCAACCTGCCGCTGATGAATTCCATTTTCGGCCCGCCGACCAATCTGGCGATTACACCGGATGAGAGTCTCGCGCTGGTGGCCAACTCGATGGAGTGGGTCAAGGACGGCGAGGCCTGGAAGCCGGTCCCGGACAACAAGCTCTATGTCATCGACTTGACCGCGAATCCGCCGAAGCTGATCGATACGGTAGCGGTCGGCAAACAGCCCTCCGGCATGTCGATCAATCGCGCCGGCAATCTCGCGTTGATCGCCAACCGCACCGACAACTCGATCAGCGTGCTGCGCATCGCGGGCAAGAAGGTAACGCTGATCGATACCGTCGCTATCGGCGAACAGGTGGCGCATGTGGAGTTCACGCCCGACGGCAAGCGCGCGATCGCGGCCAAGTTTCCCAACCACAAGGTCGCGCTGCTGGAGGTCGCTGGCGAGAAGGTGACTTACGCGAAGCAGGACATCCCGGTAGGGTTGTGGCCGTACAACCTCGACATCACGCCCGACGGCAAGCTTGCGATCTCCGCCGACAACGGCAATTCCGGTGCAGCCGACGGGCATCTGGATACGGTGACGGTGATCGACCTCGAAGCGACTCCGGCGCGCGTCATCGACAAGGTGGTAGTGGGTGACGGTCCTGAAGGCTTTGCCATCAGCCCGACAGGCAAGCTCGCGGTGGCGCTGCTGTTGAAAGGTACCAACTCCGCCCAGTCGGCGTGGTTCTACAACCGCAACGCTACAGTGGTTGCCCTGAAAATAGACGGCAAGAAGGTGACGCGCACGAACGAGGTGGAAGTTCGCGGGTTGCCCGAGGGCGTCGTGTTCAGCAATGACGGGCGCTACATCTACGTCGGCAACTTCATGGACAGCGACATCTCCATCCTGCGCGTAGACGGCGACCAGATCGTGAACACCGGCAAGTCGCTTGCCTTGCCCGGGCACCCTGCCTCGATGCGCGGCCGCACGCGCTAAAGGGCGATCGCAGGCCGACCCGGCCTGCGCCATTGAACCGCGCCGGGCGCACCCACGCACGGCGCGGCGAATGGATTCACCCGAAACACGCCATCGTCACCGACGCCCCGGTCCGAAGGCTAAACTGAGACATTTACGCGCTACCCTTCAATACACCCATGCTCGACATGTCGACCGCCGCATTCTGGATTGCGGTGCTGCAAATCATCCTCATTGACATCCTGCTCGGCGGCGACAATGCCGTAGTCATTGCCCTGGCCTGCCGCAGGCTGCCAGAACACCAGCGCAAGCAGGGCATTTTCTGGGGCGTGGCCGGCGCCATCGGGCTGCGCGTCGTCCTCATCTTCTTCGCCCTGCAACTGCTGGCGGTGCCCTGGCTCAAGATCGCCGGGGCACTGCTGCTGTTCTGGATCGGGGTCAAGCTGCTGCTGCCGGAAGACGAAGGTCACGGCGACATAGCCGCCGCAACCTCCCTCGCCGGCGCGATCAAGACCATCATCGTTGCCGACGCCGTGATGAGCCTCGACAACGTGATCGCCGTAGCCGGCGCGGCCAATGGCAGCATGGTGCTGGTGACTTTCGGCATCCTGATCTCAATCCCGATCGTGGTCTGGGGCAGCCAGCTGGTGCTGACCCTGATGGATCGCCATCCTGCCGTGATTACCGCGGGCGGCGGCCTGCTCGGCTGGATCGGCGGCGGCATGATTGCAACCGACCCGGCGCTGCCCGCAAACATCCTGGCCGCGGTGCCCTATGGCGAAACCCTGGCGGCGCTTATCGGCACAGCCCTCGTCGTCGTGATCGGCAAATGGCTGGCAAGACGCGCCACGCCGCGCGAACCCTATGAACTGCCGTTGGACGATTCCACGAAAGGTCCATCGTGACGCAAAGGTGGCTGGTGCTGCCGATTCGCTGAGCCCCAAAGCGACAACTCGAAGTACAGTTTGTTTGTCACGGAGCCGCCGCAGGCGGCCTGACTCGGTCACCCCCTTTCCAGGGCGGAGGCGGGGTTTCGTGGAGCACTGCTCCACGCCGCCGTAGCCGGCCGGCTGTGCAAAGCCGGCCGTGGGACAGGGGGATGGGGGGATAGCCCATCAAAAGCACTTCCCACCGCCGCTGCGCGGGGGTGGGAAGTCCGCCGATAAGCCGGGTTCTGTCGTGGGCAACCATTCCTCTGGGACCGCTGTTGCCAGCGGCCTCTAGCAGCCTACCCGGGGGCGACGCGAGCCACGCCATTACTCCCCTATTTGGCCTTGCCCCGAATGAGGTTTGCCATGCCGTCCGTGTTACCACGTCCGCGGTGGGCTCTTACTCCACCATTTCACCCTTACCGGCTCTTGCGAGCTTAGGCGGTATCTTTCTGTTGCACTGTCTGTCG
>JAPLRA010000232.1 GCA_026399445.1 Sulfuritalea sp. | reverse complement strand
CGATTGGGCGCAACCTGTTGGTCATTCGGGTCGGATCGACTCAAAAGATGAAAAGCAGACCGGCTGAACCCTCGCCGTAGTGCGACCGTCCTGCAACCGATGATAACGATCAAGCCGGTGCCTGGCATGAACCCGACCGACGAAATGAATCAATACGCTATACCCCCGCAGTTGTCCGCCCGGGCGCAGAGTGTCCTTGAGGCGAAGTTGCGCGCCAGCGAACAGCGCTTCCAGGACATCGCCCGAGCCTCTGCCGATTGGATCTGGGAAGTCAATGCCGAGGGCATTTACACCTTTGCCTCAGACAACGTGCTGGATCTGCTCGGTTACACCCCTGCGGAAATTGTCGGCAAGACCCCGTTCGACTTCATGCCGCCCGAGGAGATGGAACGAGTAGGCGCCGCCTTTGCCGCCATCGCCGGGCGCCGCGAACCCTTCCGTGAGCTCGACAACACCCTCTGTCACAAGAATGGCAGTCTGCGTCGGGTGCAGACCAACGGCGTGCCCATCCTCAGTGCCGACGGCGCGCTGCTCGGATACCGCGGCACGGACCGCGACATCACCGAGCGCAAGTCTATCGAAGATCAGTTGCGCAAATTCTCACAGGCGGTGGAACAGAGCCCCGAGAGCATCGTCATTACCAACATCGACGCCGAGATCGAATATGTGAACAACGCCTTCCTGTTGGCGACGGGGTATTGCCGCGAGGACGTCATCGGCCAGAATACGCGCATGCTGAACTCGGGCAGGACACCGCCCGAGACTTACCTTGCCTTGTGGGATGCGCTTTCCCACGGCCGCTCGTGGAAGGGTCAGTTTTACAACCGCCGCAAGGATGGCTGCGAGTATGTCGAGTTCGCCATCATCACGCCGTTGCGCGAAGCCGACGGGACGATCAGCCACTATGTGGCGGTGAAGGACGACATCACCGAAAAGAAACGCCAGGGCGAAGAACTGGACCATTATCGCCAGCACCTGGTGGACCTGGTGGCCGAACGTACGGCGGAACTGAGCGCCGCCGTGGAGCACACCCGCCTGATCATCGACTCGAGCGCCGAAGGCATCCTGCAACTGGACGAAACCGAAACGGGGCGTATCGGCCTGATCAACCCCGCCGCCTGCCAGATGCTCGGTTACTCGCCGGCGGAACTTCTCGGCCGCGACGTGCACGCGACGATCCACTGCCCGCCGGACGCCGCTGCGCCGCATACGCCGTGTAGCCTCGGCGTGGCGATGCGCGCGGGAAGGATGCTGCGCGAAGACGCCGAAACATTCTGGCGTGCGGATGGCCGCCCGCTGCCGGTGACCGTGGCGACCCACCCCATGCTCAAGGACGGTGCCGTGATCGGGGCGGTCATGAGCTTTTCCGACAACACGCTACGCCAGGCCGCAGAAGAAGCGCGCGAAGCCGCACGCGCCGAAGCCGAACGGCTGGCGCGAACCAAGAGCGAGTTCCTCGCCAACATGAGCCACGAGATCCGCACCCCGATCAACGCCGTGCTGGGCTTCGCCTACCTGTGCCTGAGGCTGGATCTTCCGCCGCGCGAGCGCGACTATCTCAACAAGATACACAGCGCCTCGGAATCCCTGCTGGGCATCGTCAATGACATCCTCGACGTCTCCAAGATGGAGGCCGGCAAGCTGGAGATGGAGTCCGTACCCTTTAGCCTGGACGAAGTGCTGCATCGAGTGAGCAGTCTGTTCGCCCTCAAGGCGCGCGCCAAGGATGTGGAACTGGTCGTTGCTGCAGCGCCCGGCGTGCCAGAGAGCTTGCTGGGTGATCCCTTGCGCCTGGGCCAGGTGCTGATCAATCTGATGAGCAATGCCCTCAAGTTCACCGAACGCGGCGAGATTCGTCTGATCGTGGAACGGATGACCCTGACCGACGACACCGTGAGCTTGCGCTTCGAGGTGCGCGACACGGGCCTGGGCATGACTCCCCTGCAGCAAGCCGGCTTGTTCACCGCCTTCACCCAGGCGGACAGTTCCACCACGCGAAAATATGGCGGCACCGGCCTCGGCCTGGTCATCTGCAAGCAACTGGTGGAATACATGCACGGCGAAATCGAGGTGGAGAGCGAGCCCGGGGTTGGATCCTGCTTCCGATTTACGGCCCGCTTTGACGTCGCCGCAGGCAACGATACAGCCAAGCTCGCGCATTCGGTCCTCGCCGGCAAGCAGGTGCTGGTGGTGGATGACAACGACACCATGCGATCTTTGTATTCCCGGATCGCCAAGACCTTGGGCTGCCACGTTGAGGAAGCGAATTCCGGCGAGACGGTCCTGGCCAGGATTGAGGCCGGGAAACACTTTGACCTCATCCTTCTGGACTGGAAGCTGCCCGGCCTGGATGGTTTGGCTACCGCTCGGAGGCTGCGCACGGCAGGGCACGCGATGCCCATCATCCTGATTACCGGCGGCGAGCCGGAGGAGGCGCGCCAGCAGGCGGCAGAGTGCGACATCCAGGCCTTCCTCGCCAAACCGGCGGGACGCTCCACCCTGCACGACACCATGGTCAATGTCCTCGGAGGCTGCACTGTGCTGCCGTCGCTTGTCGCCCAACAGGGCAAGGCGCCCGATTTGAGCGGTGTCCGCATCCTGCTGGTGGACGACAACGATTTCAACCGACAGGTCGGCCGCGAACTGGTCGGGATCACCGGCGCCGCAGTGGATACCGCCGAGGATGGGGCGCAGGCGGTGGCAGCGGTCGCCGACGGCGGCTACGATCTGGTGCTGATGGATCTGCAGATGCCGGTGATGGATGGTTACGTGGCCGCCCGCATCATTCGCGAACTCTGGCCCGATCTGCCGATTCTCGCCCTGACCGCCCATGCCATGAGCGAGGAGACGGAACGCGTGCTGGCCGCCGGCATGAACGACATCATCACCAAACCCATCTTGCCCGATGCGCTCTACGTCAAACTGGCGCGCTGGCTTCCCCGCGGCGCCCGGCGCGAAAGGGCGACGCCCGCCGTCCCGCCAGCGCCGACTAGTGCGCCGACTATTGAGCCTGCTATTGAGCCTGCTATTGCGCCGGCACCCCCCGCCACTGCAGACATCTTCGATTTCGCCGCGGCGCTCACCCGGGTGAACGGCAATCACAAGATGCTGGATCGTTTTTTGCGCCTGTTCCGCGACCGCAACGCCGACATCGTGACGCAAATTGGCGAGGCCCTGGCGGCACAGGATTTGACAACTGCACGGCGACTCGCGCATGCCCTCAACGGCGGCGCCGGTACCGTCGGCCTGAGCGAGCTGCAGATCACCGCCGCACGACTGGAAGCGACGCTGGCCGAGTCGCTCGATGGAATGGACGAGCCGACCCGTCGCAACGAAGACTTCGTGGTGTTGACCACCGTCTGGCCGCGGGCGATGGACGCGTTGGCCGGAGTGCTCGACACCGCTGCGAATGAGCAGGCATCCGGACAAGGAGAAGCATGATGGACAAATCGAGCCCCCCGGCCCGCATCCTGATCGTCGATGATGACCCGGTGTCGGCGGGCATGCTCGGCGTCACGCTGGCCGCCGCCGGCTACGAAATCGTCGAGGCGAACTCGGGCGAGGAAGCTCTGGCCTTGCTCGCCGGACCGAATCACGGCCCGCTGCCCGATATCGTGTTTCTCGACGTCGAAATGTGGAACGGAATGGATGGCTTCGAAGTCTGTCGCCAACTCAAGGCCAACCCGGCGACGCGCCATATCCCGGTCATCTTTCTCACCGCCAAGAGCGATCCGGCCTATGAGCAGCTAGTGTAGTGTTGCATTCTGTTTAGAACTTAAGCGGCTGTTGGCGCGAATGACCTTCTGCAGGATGTCGCGAGCGCTCTTGGTCCAGGTGGACGGCTTGGGTTTGGTGTTGTGGTGAGCGATGTGCTCATCGATGGCGCCAATCAACTCCGGCACGCTGGTGAACACGCCGCGACGAATTCGTTCGGTAGTGATATCGCGGAAGAATCGCTCGACCATGTTGAGCCACGACGCCGAGGTCGGCGTGAAGTGCATGTTGAAGCGCGG
>JAPLRA010000068.1:7170-8266 GCA_026399445.1 Sulfuritalea sp. | reverse complement strand
GCCTGCCTGGTCAGCCACAACCAGGTGCTGACCCGGCAGCGCGCCAAGGAGGCCATCAAGGGCATCTACGGCCTGTTGCGCGCGGAACTTTTTCTGCCGTGGGAAGCGGAGCAACTGGATGACGTGATCGATCATGCCGAAGCGGCGTTGATCCGCCGTGGCCTGATCCTGGAAAACGGCCAGTCAGGAATGCTTCAGGCGCCGCCGCCCAACAGCGAAGCCAATCCGGAACTCCGGCAACTGGGCAACATCATCCGCCCCACGCTGGAGCGGCAGTTCCTGACCCTGGAACTCCTGCAGCACCATGGCAGCGGCCAATTGACGCGTGCCAGCCTGGAGGAGGCCACCCACCTGCTGGCGCAGCGGCTGGCCATGCTCTATGAATTCAACGTCGCCGAGTTTCCCGAAAAGCTGCTTTTCGCCAATGTGATTCGCAACCTGATCGACGCCGAAATCCTGGATGTCGATGAAGGCGGTCTGCTGCGTTTCGACCAGCGGATCACCCATGCCGCGGGGCAGACCGAACTGCTGCTCGCCGCAGACGTTCGCCACAGCATTCAACTCATCGCCCGTGTCGTCGCGCCGGTTTCCTGACAGCCCCAATGAAAAAGAGCATTCTCGACAAGCTTGAACATTTGAGCGAACGTCTGGCGGAGATCGACGGCCTGCTCGGCGGCGAGCATGCAGCCCGCGACATGGACAGCTACCGCAAGCTGACCCGCGAGCGCGCCGACATCACGCCCGTGGTCGAACTGTTCCATGCCTGGCGTACCGCCAGCGCCGACTTTTCCGGCGCGGCGGGGATGCTGGGCGACCCGGAGATGAAGGAGCTCGCGCTTGCCGAACAGGAATCCGCCAGCGCGGAAATGGCCCGGCTCGAAGTGGAATTGCAGCGCGCCCTGCTGCCGAAGGACCCCAACGACGACAGAAACCTGTTCCTGGAAATCCGCGCCGGCACGGGGGGTGATGAATCCGCGCTGTTTGCCGCCGACCTGTTCCGCATGTACAGCCGCTATGCCGAACGCCAGCGCTGGAAGGTCGAGATCGTCTCGCGCAACGAATCCGATCTCGGTGGCTTTCGCGAAATCATCGCCCG
>JAPLRA010000068.1:0-7133 GCA_026399445.1 Sulfuritalea sp. | reverse complement strand
CAGCGCGTGCCGGTGACCGAGACCCAGGGCCGCATCCACACGTCCGCCTGCACGGTGGCGGTGATGCCGGAAGCGGACGAACTGGTCGACATCGACATCAAGCCGACCGACTTGCGCATCGATACCTTCCGCGCCTCGGGCGCCGGCGGCCAGCACATCAACAAGACCGACTCCGCCGTGCGCATCACCCACCTGCCGACCGGCATCGTTGTCGAATGTCAGGACGACCGTTCGCAGCATCGCAACAAGGCGCAGGCCCTGTCGGTACTGGCGGCGCGGATCAACGACGCCAGGCAGCGCGAGCAGCAGCAGAAGATTGCTTCGCAGCGCAAATCCCTGATCGGTTCCGGCGACCGCTCCGAGCGCATCCGCACCTACAACTTTCCGCAGGGACGCATTACCGATCACCGCATCAACCTGACGCTGTACAAGATCGACGCCATCATGGACGGTGATCTGGACGAGTTGGTCGGCGCCTTGACTGCGGAGCATCAGGCCGAACTCCTGGCGGCTCTGTCGGAATGACCACAGTGGCCGTGGCGCTGGCGGCGGCGCGGGCGAAGCTGCCGGCGGGCGAGGCGCGCCTTCTGTTGGGGCATGTGCTGGCTCGGCCGGCGGCCTGGCTGATCGCGCACGATGACGAAGCGGTTGATGAAGACGCGTTGCTTGGCTTTGCCTCGCTGGTGGCGCGTCGTGCGGGGGGCGAGCCGGTGGCTTACCTGGTCGGTCATCGCGAATTCTTTGGCCGTGAATTCGAGGTTTCGCCGGCCGTGCTGATCCCGCGCCCGGAGACTGAACTGCTGGTCGAGCTCGCGGTCGCGAAAGTCGGTGCTGGCGGTTCGGCGACGATTCTGGATATGGGCACAGGCAGCGGTTGCATCGCGGTCACGCTGGCGCTGGAAATGTTGCAGGCGCAGGTAACGGCAGTGGACTCCTCCGAGCCAGCCTTGCGTGTCGCACGCGACAACGCCGAAAAACATGGTGCGTCGCTGCGTCTGTTGCAAAGCGACTGGTTCGGCGCGCTGTCCGGGGAGTGCTTTGATCTGGTTGTCGCCAATCCTCCCTACATCGCGGCCGGCGATCCCCATCTGGGCGCCAGCGCATTTGGCTCCGGGCGGGCAGCTCTGGCTGGAGCATGGCTACAATCAGGCGCAGGCGGTGTACGGTCTGCTCGTGGCGGCCGGCTTTGCCGACATCGAGCAGCACCGCGATCTGGCCGGCACGGTGCGTGTCAGTGGCGGACGGCTAAGGCGCTAGAGTATCCGATACTCGGCGGACGCCGACCTTGTATCAACCGCTGCCGCTACAATCCGCGCTGACGAAAACGAGTTGCCGGAAAACAGCCTGCTGACCGCCGGAAGGAACAGACAATGAAGTGGGATAACAGTTTTGCGATCGGTATCGACGCGATCGACAAGCAGCACAAGCAGATCTTCGAGCATCTGCTGGCCATCGAAAACTCGGTCGCAAAAAGGGATCCCTGGCACATCCTGCATTTCTTCCTGACGCAGCTGACGGAATACATGAAGTTTCATTTGGCTGTCGAGGAGGCTCTGCTGGAAATAGTCCGGTATCCGGACCGCGACACCCATTGCGGTTCGCACGCAAGACTCATCGACCAGATCACCACGCTGGAAGATCAACTGAAAGGCAAGCCGTCGGGCGAGAACCTGGTCGGTTTCTTCGAAGACTGGTTCGTCCGTCACGTGCTGGCCAGTGACAGGGACTATGCGGCGTATGTCACCAAGGAGTTTCCGGAATTGTCAGGCGCTTCGGCAACATAGGCACTGCGCAGGGGATCGACTCGACTGACCAGTGGTTGCTTTGCATCACGGGGATGCCCCTTCGGGGGCCTTCGCTTTGCGTGCCTGGAATTCCCCTCCGGGGGCAGGCAAAAACAAAGGGCGGCCCGAATGCCTTCGGGCCGCCCTTGATCGAAGCGAAGACTTCTAGTGCAGGCCGGCGATGTAGTCGGCCACGGCCTTGATTTCTGCATCGGTCATCTTGATCGCGACCATGCGCATCATCTTGTTGGGGTCGTTGGCGCGAGTGCCTTCGCGAAAACTCTTCAACTGCACCTCGGTATATTCGGCAAACTGGCCGCCGATGCGCGGGTATTGCGCGGGGATACCGGCGCCGGCCGGGCCGTGACACGCGGCGCAGGCGGGCAGCCCCTTGGACTGATCGCCGCCGCGATACAGCTTCCGGCCCAACGCGATGGTTTCACCGCTTTTCGCCGCTTCGCCCTTCTGGGTCTGCGTCGCAAAATATGCTGCGAGATCGCGCATCTGGCCCTCGTCGTAAGCGGCAATCATGCCGTTCATGATCGGGCTGACACGCTCAGGCTGCTTGCCGTCGACGGCCTTGAAGTTCTGCATCTGCTTGAGCAGATACTCGGAGTGTTGTCCCGCCAGCTTGGGGTTGGCAGCCAGTGGGCTGTTGCCATCCGGACCATGACAGGCAACGCAGACGGTGGCGACGATGGCCTGGCCGCGGGCGGCGTCGCCCTTGGGGGCTGCCTTGTGGGTATCGGCCGCCTGAGCGCCGAATGTAGTCATGGCGCACAGCAGGGTAAGGAGGGAACGCTTCATGGACAAAAACTCCTCGGAGACTCCGGGATTCGGAAATTGTAAACCTGATATTCTATCCCAGCTCGTCCCATTTCTCCACGTCAGCCGGCCCCGGCGGCGTATCTGTGAAGCATCCCCCCCATGTCCGTATTCCGCCACGCCACCTTCGAAATCTCAGTAGCCCAGCCCAGCGGCTTGCCCCCTCCCGCGGGCGTCGAGATCGCTTTCGCCGGCCGCTCGAATTCCGGAAAGTCCAGTGCTATCAATACCCTGGTCGGCCACACGCGGCTGGCCTTCGTCTCCAAGACACCGGGCCGCACGCAACTGATCAACCTGTTTCGCATGAGAAATGGCGCTGCGCTGGTCGACTTGCCGGGATATGGCTATGCTCAGGTGCCGTTGGCGGTCCGTTTGCAGTGGCAAGGCCTGCTGGAACACTATCTGACATGCCGGTCCAACCTTGTCGGTCTGGTGCTGATCATGGATTCGCGGCGCCCTCTGACCGAACTCGACTGGAAAATGATCGGATGGTTTGGCCCCACGGGGCGACCGATCCACTGCCTGCTGACGAAGTCGGACAAGCTCACGCGCCAGGAGCAGACCAAGACCCTGCGCGAGACGCGTGCTGCGCTCGCCGACTTCGGTGGGCAGGTCACCGTGCAGATGTTTTCCAGCCTGAAGAAGACCGGCATGGATGAAGCCGAGCAGGTGATAGGGAAATGGCTGGAGGCTAACGGAACGATGGTTTCAAGCGCGTGACGAAGTCAGCGAATCTGTCCCGGCAGGGTTTTTATTTTGGCGAAGCCAAAATAAAAACCCTCGACCAAAGGGGAGAAGGTCGAGGGCGAAAACACCTTGAAATGTTCAAGGCACCCGCTCAGGGAGGTGAAGCGGGAGACAACGGGAACAAGGTTCGCCGCCATCTACTGAATATGATAGGTTCTTTGCGTTAAAGTTCAAGTAATTCTGAAAATTTTTTCAAGGCTAAGCCAATGATTCCAAAAGGTGTATTTCCGAAGTCCCGGATGCGTCGCATGCGCCGCGACGACTTCTCGCGGCGTCTGATGCGTGAGCACACACTCACCGCCAACGATCTGATTTATCCGGTTTTTGTCCTTGAGGGTGCGGGGCGGACCGAGGCGGTTGCCTCAATGCCCGGGGTCGAGCGCATGTCGCTGGATCGCCTGTTGCCGGTCGCCGAAAAGGCACTGAAGCTGGGTGTGCCGGCGCTGGCCCTGTTCCCGGTGGTGGACAGCAGCAGGAAGACCCAGGGGGCGGAAGAAGCCTGGAATCCGGCCGGCCTGGTGCCGACCGTCGTGGCGCGCCTCAAACAGGAGTTTCCCGAACTCGGTGTGATCACCGACGTCGCGCTCGACCCCTACACCAGTCATGGGCAGGATGGCCTGATCGACCCGGCCGATCCGCGCGCCTATGTGATGAACGACGAGACGCTGGAAGCGCTGGCGAAACAGGCGCTGTGCCACGCGCGCGCCGGCGCCGACGTGGTGGCCCCGTCCGACATGATGGACGGACGCATAGGCCGCATCCGCGCCGTGCTCGATGCCGAGAAACTGATCCACACCCGCATCCTGAAGGGCAACAAATACACTTACCAGATGGACCCCGCCAACACCGATGAGGCGCTGCGTGAAGTGGCACTGGACATCGACGAAGGCGCCGACATGGTGATGGTCAAGCCGGGGATGCCCTACCTCGACATCGTGCGCCGCGTGAAGGACGAATTCGGCGTGCCGACCTATGCCTACCAGGTCAGCGGCGAATATGCGATGCTCAAGGCTGCCGCGCAGAACGGCTGGCTGGCGCATGATGCGGTGATGATGGAGGCGCTGCTTTCGTTCAAGCGCGCCGGCTGCGACGGAATACTGACGTACTTCGCGCTGGAGGCGGCGACGCTGCTGAAGGCTTGACCCGTTATCGAGCCAGTATCGGCCACTGCGCCGACCAGTTCGCCAGTGGGTCGTCCTTGAAACCGCTTTTTACGAAGCGCTGCCAGCGGCCCAGCGTATAGCAAACCAGCAGGTCGGCATGGGCGGAAAAATCGTGCTCGGCCGCCAGCGCGCCTTGCGCCGAGGCGACTTTGAGGCATTGCTTGAGCGTCGATTCGATGCGATCCAGGAGCTGGGTGATGCGTGCTTGCAGACGCGGGTTCTCATGCACCAGCGCGTCGCCGACCAGGACGCGGGTCAGCCCCCGGTTCTTCTGCGCGAAGCGCAACAGCGAAGCGACGATGGCCTCGGCCTGCTTGAGCCCCGATTCCTCGGCGGCTTCGATCTGGGTGATCACTGAAAACACGCCGCTCTCGATGAACTCGATCAGCCCCTCGTACATCTGCGCCTTGCTGGCGAAGTGACGGTAAAGCGCCGCTTCCGAAACCTTGAGCTGCTTGGCGAGCAGGGCCGTGGTGACTTTCTCCACGGCCGGGCGTTCCAGCATTTCGGCAATGGTTTGCAGGATCAGCAGCTTCTTTTCACCAACCTTGGCAGCGCGGGCTTCGTTCATGGCGGATTCACTTTGACTTGATCAAGGTACCGACGCCTTCGTCGGTGAGAATTTCCAGCAACAGCGCGTGCTCTACGCGGCCATCGATGATGTGTACGCCCTTCACGCCGCTCCTCGCCGCGTCCAGCGCCGAGCTGATCTTGGGCAGCATACCGCCCGACAGCGTGCCGTCGGCCACCATGTCGTCGATCTGCTTGGGCGTAATGCCGGTGATCAGCTTCCCTGCCTGGTCCAGCACCCCAGGCGTGTTGGTCAGCAGCACGAGCTTTTCCGCCTTCAGGACTTCGGCGATCTTGCCGGCAACGACATCGGCATTGATGTTGTAGGTTTCACCCTCGCTGCCGACACCGATCGGGGCGATCACCGGGATGAAAGCGCCGGTATCCAGCAGCGCGATAAGGCTGGGGTCGATCGAGACGATGTCGCCGACCTGACCGATGTCGATCAGATCGCCGGAGCCATCCTTGTTTTCCATCATCAGCTTCTTGGCGCGGATGAAGTTGCCGTCCTTGCCGGTGAGGCCCACGGCCTTGCCGCCGTGCTGGTTGATCAGGTTGACGATCTCCTTGTTCACTTGGCCGCCCAGTACCATTTCGACCAGATCCATGGTTTCGGCATCGGTCACCCGCATGCCCTGGACGAACTTGCCCTTCTTGCCGACGCGGGCGAGCAGGCTTTCAATCTGCGGGCCGCCGCCATGCACCACTACCGGGTTCATGCCGACCAGCTTGAGCAGCACCACATCGCGGGCGAAACACTGTTTCAGGTGTTCGTCCGTCATCGCGTTGCCGCCGTACTTGACCACGATGGTCTTGCCGTGGAAGCGCTTGATATAAGGCAGGGCCTCGGCCAGAACGCCTGCCTTGGCGGTGGGAGAGAGCTTTTCGGTCATGGGTGTCGGCGAGAGCAAGTGATAACTTCGCCCATTCTACCGATGGCGAGCCTGTCCGCAAGGGATACCGTCCCCGTTTGCCGTGGCGAGGTGAAACAAGGCAGCCCGCGCCAAACGCCCTCCTTTCATCGCCCGTGTGCGCCATTCACGCCGCGCTATCTGCAATTCGTCCCAAACCAGCTGACGACTCTGCAACCGCCTTCTAGCATGGCCTCACTCAAACAAGTGGAGGTCCTTATCATGAAATTTCTTGCTTCTCGCACCCGGTTGGCGCTGCTGGCCCTGTTCCTGTTTCCCTTTGCCGGTTACGCATCGCAAGCCACGGATCAGGTCGCGAGCGATGTCGCTTTTGAAACAGCCCTCGCCCAGCAAGGCGGCGTGGCTGCCGTGGAACAAACTGAAGTTTACCGAGCAGGGACTCGATCAGATTGATCAAGCCCTTGCATCGCTGCGGCCCGAGCACGACCGCCTGCTGGTGCGGGGGACGCCCACCAGCTTGCTGACGCGTCTGGCGGCCGCCGCGACGTTCGTCGCCTTGCCGGATGGCCTCTTTCATCGCCGTGCCGCCGGAAAAGCCATGCTCGCCGAAATACGGCGCAGTCCATTGTTGACTGCAGCTCCGGCCGGTTTCCGGGCCGAACTGGGCGCCATCGAAGCTCGTCTGCAAGAGGCCGAAAAATGAGCCAGCAATCCTGCACCGTGCGTCTGAGCGGCCTGCGCAAGAGCTACCAGGTCGGCGAGGCCCGTGTCGAGGCATTGAAGGGCGTCAGCCTGGATGTGCGCAGCGGCGAAATGGTCGCCCTCACCGGTCCTTCAGGCAGCGGCAAGAGCACGCTGCTGAACCTGTGCGGGCTGATCGACACGCAAGACGCCGGCAGCCGGGAACTCGGTGGCATCGCCATCGACGGTCTCGATGAACTCGGCCTGACGCGCCTGCGCCGCGAGAAGGTCGGGTTCATATTCCAGGGCTTCAACCTGGTGCCGGTGATGACGGTGTTCGACAACGTCGAGTACCCGCTGATGCTGCTCGGCATGCCCGCCGGCGAGCGCAAGGAGAAGACGATGACGGCGCTGCAGCGGGTGGGGCTCGAAGCTTTTTCCCTGCGCCTGCCCGACGCGCTGTCCGGCGGCCAGCGCCAGCGCGTGGCGAT
>JAPLRA010000012.1 GCA_026399445.1 Sulfuritalea sp. | reverse complement strand
GCTTGATTTTCCCGGCTTTCCCCCATTCGGGGGAGGAGGCAACGCGTGCGCCGGTGGCGAGATCAGAGGGGGTCCTGGGCTTCGAGCCAGAAGGCAAGGCCTTGCGCGTTGAGTTCCAGGTCGAGGTGCCAGATCTCCAGAATTTCCTTGTCGCTCAGGCGGCAGCCGTGGGTGTGCGCCTCACTCAGCAGCAATTCGGTCAGGCCGTCACGAATGCGCGCCGTCTTTTCGTCATCCCTACTCGCAGAAAGGGTAATTGCGACGTACTGGTCGAGAAGTCTCAACACGGCGCGGCCGAGGTCGGCGGGCGGCGCCAGCCGGCTGAAATGTGTCAGATAGACGGCCTCGGGATTGAAGGAAAGGATGCGCTCGATCGATGCGCGCATTTCGTCCGGGTCGAACTGGATCGGTGTCGAGGAGGGAAAGATCAGCGGGCGGCCGTCGACATCCAGTTCGCGGTAGGAAATGCCGAAGGTGTCGCCGGTGAAGATTCCGCTGGTCTGGCGGTCGACGATTGCGATGTGATGGCGGGCATGGCCGGGCGAGTCGATGCACAGCAGCTCGCGCGAGCCGAGCCGCAGCACGGTGTTGTCGTGGGCCTCGATGATGCGCTCGGCTGCAATCGGCAGCAGCTTGCCGTACATCCTGCGCGCCCGTTCCTGGCCGTACACACCCTCGACGCCGGCCATGAGTTTGGTCGGTTCGATCATGTGCCGTGCGCCGCGCGGATGCACCACCAGCTTCGCATTCGGGAAGGCCTCCATCATCACGCCGGCGCCGCCGGCATGGTCGAGGTGGATATGGGTGAGGATCACATAATCCACCGCATCGGGACCCAGTCCGCGCTCCGCCAGTGCCGCCAGCGCCTGCGGCATGACCTCGAAATTGGCGGTATCGACAAAAGCCGCGCGGCCGTCGCTTTCGATCAGGTGGATCGCGGCCAGCAAAGGCCGGACGTAACCGGCGTCGAAGGCGTAAATGCCGTTGTGATAGTCGATCAGCGCGTCGGCCATTTTTCAGGCGCGCCGTGTAGCGCGAATCAGCGCAGCGCCGCGCTCGGCGATCATCACCGTAGGCGCATTGGTATTGCCCGAGGTGATGGTCGGCATGATCGAGGCATCGACCACGCGCAAGCGACCGATGCCGCGCACGCGCAACTCGGAATCGACCACGGCCAGCGCATCGTCGGCGCGGCCCATGGCGCAGGTGCAGGTGGGATGGAAAATCGTGGTGCCGATGTCGCCGGCGGCCTTCGCCAGTTCTTCGTCGGTCTGTTTCCCGGCGCCGGGTTGGTGCTCCTGTGGCCGGTAGGGTGCCATGGCGGGCTGCGCGACGATGTTGCGCGTCAGGCGCAGCGCGCGGGAGGCGACCATCCGGTCGTTGTCCGTCGACAGGTAGTGCGGCGCGATGACAGGCGCCGTGCCCGGATTGCGGTCGCGGATATGCACCACGCCGCGCGACGTCGGGCGCAGGTTGCACACACTCGCGGTGAAGGCCGGGAAGGGGTGCAGCGGGTCGCCGAATTTTTCCAGCGACAGCGGTTGCACGTGGAACTCCAGGTCCGGCGTCGCGACCTCGGGCGAGGAATGGAAGAAGCCGCCGAGCTGGCTCGGCGCCATCGACAAGGGGCCTGAACGGAACAGCGCGTATTCGAGGCCCATCATCGCCTTGCCCCAAAGGCTGTTGGCGCGCTGGTTCAGCGTGGTGATGCCGTGCACCTTGAAGATCATGCGCAACTGCAGATGGTCCTGCAGGTTGCCGCCGACGCCCGGCAGTTCATGCACGAGCGGCACGCCGCGTTGCTGCAGCAGTTTGCCCGGGCCGATGCCGGACCGCTGCAGGATCGTCGGCGAACCGATGGCACCGGCCGTGAGCAGCGTCTCGATGCGCGCCGTGACACGATGGGGAACACCGCCGAGACTGAACTCGACGCCGCGCGTCTCCTTGCCATCCAGGATCAGCTTGTCGATCAGCGCGCCGGTGACCACCTTGAGGTTCGTTCGATGCTGCACCGGGCGCAGCATGGCTTTCGACGCGTT
>JAPLRA010000354.1:539-7707 GCA_026399445.1 Sulfuritalea sp. | reverse complement strand
TGCCCGGTATGCCGCACCTGGGTTCCGGCATCACCTGGAGCTACCGCCCGCCGCAGGGCGGCAAAGAACGTACGGTGATGGCGACGCCGAATCTCAAGGAAGGCCTGATCACCGTCATCGACATGAGCGACTGGTCCACGCTCAAGACCATCCCCACGCTTGGCCCTGGCTTCTTCATGCGCAGCCACGAAAACACGCCTTACGCGTGGACCGATTCGATGATGTCGAAGGGCAAGGACACGCTGCAGGTGATCGACAAGCGCACGCTGGAAAAAGTCGCCGAGGTCAAGACCGATCCGGGGAAGACGCTGGCCCACGTCGAGTTCACGCGCGACGGCAAGTACGTGCTAGCCAGCCTGTGGGAGCGCAAGGCCGACGGCGGCGCGCTGATCGTGTTCGACGCGGCGACGTTCAAGGAAGTAAAACGCATTCCGATGGACAAGCCGGTGGGCAAGTACAACCTTTACAACAAGATTACGCGCTCGGAGGGCACCAGCCACTGACGGAGTCTCCGGCTGGCGGCACGGGCGCCTCCCGCGAATCGTCAGATCGATTCCGCCGGCCGTCCCCGCCGAATATGCTCAAGGGAAATGATGTAGCGCTGAATGGCTATTTCCATAGATCGGGTCAAATTCTTGAAGACGATTCCCTCCCGGAAGGAATGGTTTCCCGTTCCTTCCGAAAGTTCTGTTACGTGACAGATCGTTCCTCCGCAGTCGATTTCGCGACCTTCGGGCAACGGAAATGTGATTCGATCTATTGCTTGTCCTTGCTCGCGTCTGCTTCGATGCGGGAATGTCATACCGAGGCCGGAAACACTCAAGTCGTGAATATTGGGTTGCTCGTCGCGACGGACGCCGTCCTGAGTGATTTGCAGGCGTACAGAAACGCTTTTTACCACCGGCATGACTATCCGGTAGGCATCGCGTCGCTGGAGTCGAACGACACGCGTCGGCAACTTGACTGCAAAAGCATTGGCATCGCCCCACCAGACTTCTTTGACGCCACCTGACGTTGAAAACTGAACCCGAATGCCATTTATCGAGGTTACGAACGTGCACGAGGCTGCTTGCAACAAGTGCTTGTTCGCTTGCGAATCGCCGCCCAGATCAAAAACGAGAGACTCGGCTCGCGCTTCCAGCAGCGTGGTCAGGATGAAGTCGTTTGTAGATAAACTGCCCGAGCGTGGCGATGATTGGCTTCGTGCCAAGGACAAAGAAGCGATCCTCAATCTCGTCGTCAGTTAATACGGAAGCCATTGCGCGCAGGTACTAAAGGATGAGTTGCCATCCTAACCCGAAATGCGCTGGTCACGAATGGCAGCACAAGCACCGAAAACCGGCCAGCCGTTCTTGCGTCAGGGCTTGCGGCTCCATTTGCCTTCGGCATCGCGCAACCACCAGCCGGATTTCCACTGTTTGTTCCAGCGCTCGCGCATCAGTTCCCAAATTTCCGGTTCGGCGTCGCGCCGGTGGTTGCTGTCGGCCAGGGCCTGAATCAGTGCCTTGCGTTCCTCGTTCTCGATGTCGATCAGCTTTTCTGCAATCTGGCGTTTGGCGAGGTTCATCTTGACGCCGTCGCGCAGGTAGATGAAGCCATCCTTGCCCAGGCCGATTTCGCCGGCTTCGTAAAAGCGTACCAGGCGCGAAGTGCGCTGCGCCAGGGCATGCTTGACGACAATTACCGGCGGCGTACCGATATCGAGGTTGATGGGAGGCTTGGCGGCGTCCTTGGCAGAATCGGCCGCCGCAACGGGCAGGGCAAGGCAGGCAAGCAGGAGGGCGAGTCGTTTCATCGGGGTCCTTGATTCTATTTTTCGCTGAGCAAGAGTTTGAGGTCGGCAGCGATGATCTGGGGTGTTTCGCCATGGCGCAGCAGTAACCTCAGCTTGCCCTGCGGGTCAAAGGCATAGCTGCCGGTGGAGTGATCGATGCTGTAGCTGCCAGGGGTCGATCCCGGCTGCTTGGCATAGAACACCTTGAAATCTTTCGCCAACGCGGCGATGGTTTTTTCATCGCCGTACAAACCGAGAAAGGCGGGATCGAAGGCGGGTACATATTGAGCCAGGAGTTGCGGTGTATCGCGTGCCGGGTCCACGGTGACGAACAGCACCTGCACGCGCTTGGCATCGTCGCCCAGCAGCTTCATGGCCTCGCGCATAGTCGATAGCGTGGTGGGGCAGACGTCGGGGCACTGGGTGTAGCCGAAGAACAGCACGACAGCCTTGCTGCGGAAGTCGGCGAGGCGGCGCGGCTGGCCGTTGTGATCGGTGAGGCTGAAATCCTTGCCCCAGTCCACCGCCGAAAGATCGGCGGAGATAAAACGCTTCGGCTCGGAACAGCCGGCGAGCAGCATGGCGAGACTCAGAAAGAAGGCTGACAGCAGCTTCATGGGAACCGGAACAGGGGATAGTCATATGCATAGCGTCGCGGTTTCCGGCGGAGCGTCAAAGGCCCTTGCCAGGGCATGGTTGTGGTTGGGGCTGATGGCGCTGATCGGCTCCGGCCTGCTGGCCATCCTGCTGGTGCTGTCGCGCACGCCGGGCATCCAGGATGTCTTTCCGCTGAAGGACATGTTTCGCGCCGCGCTGGTGGTCCATGTCGATCTTTCCGTGGCGATCTGGTTCATGGCCTTCGCCGCCGTGATCTGGAGCGCGCTGGGCCGTGACGGCGCGGCATGGATGGGCTGGGGCGGCTTTGCGCTGGCCGCGGTCGGCACCGCCGTGATGACGGTCTCGCCCTTCCTGCCGGGCGCCGACCCGGTGCTCAACAACTACATTCCGGTGCTGCAGCAAAACACCTTCTACGCGTCGCTGTGGATTTGCGGCGCGGGGTTCAGCCTCGCTGTGCTGCGCGCGCTGATCACCACCTGGCCGCGGCCGTTTCTTGGTGCGCCGCTGCAACTCGGCGCCTTCCTCGGTGCGGTGGCAGGCTTCCTCGCCTTGGCGGCTTTCGTCTGGTCCTGGGCGGTGGTACCGAGGATCGAGGAGAAGATCTATTTCGAAGTGCTGTTCTGGGGCGGTGGCCACACGTTGCAGTTCCAGCACGCGCTGCTGATGGTGGTGGCATGGCTGTGGATCGCCGCGCACCTCGGCCAGCCGCCGGTGGCGTCGCCACGCGCTCTGTCGATCATGTTCTGGATTGCCGCGCTGCCGCTGCTGGTGGTGCCGGCGATCTACTTCACGATTCCGGCGGGCGAACTGCCCCACATGGAACTCTTCGCCAAGCTGATGATCTGGGGTCATCCCTACATGGCGCCGCTGATCCTGGTGGGCTTCCTGAGCCTGTGGGCGATACGCAAGTCCGAGGCTCACGCCGCCAAGTCCGCCTTCATCGCGTCCTTCTCCCTGTTTGCCGTCGGCGGCGTGCTGGCGTACATGATTCAGGGCGTCAACGTGGTGATTCCGGCGCACTATCACGGCTCTACCGTAGGCGTCACGCTGGCCTTCATGGGCCTGGCCTATGTCCTGCTGCCGCAACTGGGCTTCGGCGAGGTTGAGGGCCGCATGGCGCGCTGGCAGCCCTATGTGTATGGCGGCGGGCAACTGATTCATGTTCTGGGCCTGGCCTGGTCCGGCGGCTACGGCGTGCAGCGAAAGGTGGCCGGCGCCGAGCAGGCCCTGACCACGCTGCCGCAGAAAATCGGCATGGGCATGATGGGTCTCGGCGGCCTGATCGCCGTGATCGGCGGCATCATGTTTGTGCTGGTCTGTCTCAAGGCGATGGCGCGGTGGAAGCGCGGATAGCAGGAACGACATTTCTTCAGAATGCGAGACGAGGAACACCGCTTGGACGAGTTGCTGCCCGCCATCGAAATCGAGACCGCCGCGATGCCGCGATTTTCCGTTATCTGGATGCACGGCCTCGGCGCCGATGGCTCGGATTTCGAAGCTGTCGTGCCCGAGCTTGGACTGGATGACTGCTCCGGTATCCGCTTCATCTTTCCGCACGCGCCCCAGATCCCGGTGACCTGCAACGGCGGTTACGTGATGCCGGCCTGGTACGACATCGTTTCCCTCGACAGCAGCAGTCGAACCGTGGACGTCGCCGGGCTCCTGCGTTCGCGACAGGCGATCCGGCGGCTCATCGAGCAGGAAAATCGACGCGACGTCCCGTGCGCTCGCGTTTTTCTGGCGGGGTTCTCGCAAGGCGGGGCGGTGGCCTACACCACTGCGCTGACGCATCCGGAAGCTCTGGCCGGCGTTATCGCGTTGTCCACGTATTTACCAGCCACGCAGTTGATTGAGGAAGAGGCGACGGCCGCCAACCGGGCGGTGCCGGTGTTCGCGGCCCACGGAACAGAGGACGATGTGGTGTCGCCCGAATTGGGAATCCGGGCCAGGGATTTCCTGACTGGTCACGGCTATCGGGTCGAGTGGCATGAATACCCGATGCCGCATTCGGTCTGCCTCGAAGAAGTGCAAGAGATAGGGCGCTGGCTGAGGCGCGAAATGGAGGCATCATGACATCCGGTTCAGATGTAAAGAAAGTGCTGGTCGTCACGGGTGGCGGCCGCGGCATAGGCGCGGCGATCGCGCGCCTGGCGGCGCAGAGAGGCTATGCGGTTTGCCTGAGTTATCTGAGCAAGCGCGATGCGGCCGGGGAGGTGGTCGCCTCGATTGCCGCGGAGGGCGGCGTGGCGCTTTCCGTTCAGGCCGATGTCGCCGTAGAAGCCGACGTGGTCCGGCTTTTCAAGCAGGTCGATTCATCCCTGGGCCGTGTCACCGCCCTGGTCAACAACGCCGGAATACTTGAGCAGCAGAGCCGTGTCGAGGACATGGATGCCGCGCGAATCAGCCGGGTTTTTGCCACCAATGTAATCGGAAGCTTCGTCTGCGCCAGGGAGGCCGTGCGCAGAATGTCATCGCGGCATGGCGGGGTTGGCGGGGCGATCGTCAATCTTTCCTCGCGGGCGGCCCGCCTCGGCTCGCCCAACGAGTATGTCGACTATGCCGCATCGAAGGGCGCGATCGATACCTTTACCGTCGGGCTGGCAAAAGAAGTTGCGGCCGAGGGTATCCGGGTCAACGCCGTCAGTCCCGGAATCATCCATACGGATATTCACGCCAGCGGCGGCGATCCCGATCGCGTGGAGCGAATGAAGGACGCTATCCCGATGAAACGCGGAGGAACTCCCGAAGAGGTGGCGAGAGCCGTGCTTTGGCTGCTGTCGGACGAAGCGTCTTACATCACGGGCGCCTCGATCGATGTTTCGGGTGGTCGTTAGCTGCACGCTGCCGGGTCCGAGTACAGAGCAGGAAGACGTCGTCACCAGAATCGAGTCTGGCGATGAGACAAAGCGTCTGATCGGCGGGGGCACTCGTCCTGCCTCCGGGCAACTCTCAGGCGGGAAGCCCTGCATACAGGTTTACGGCTGTATTCATGCGCTGTAGAAGATTTTCGCTTGCGATCAGCACCTTGCGTGCGGTGGGGGCAAAGCTCGATGCGCTCCGGTCCGTAATCGCTGCCCGCATTGCGTTCCAATGGCGCTCCACTTTTTCCAGTTCGTCCTTTATCTTCGGCTGCTGCGGTGATGCCGAAGCAAGTTCAACCAGCGCGGTGGAGAATTCTTCGTCGGTGCGTTTCAGTTCAGCCCGGCATTTGGACACCTGAATGCCCATGTTCCGGAACATGAAGAACTTGGCGGCGCGCTGCGATAGCATGCGTTCCCGCCCAGCCAGGTTGACCAGTTTGCCCTGCCGGGTGCCGTCGTCCTTCTCAAAGCCCTGCGTCAGATTTTGTGCGGCTGCAAGCACATCCTCGTTCATGCTGAACAGTTCATGCGCGGTTTTCTTGCCGGGTTCCGAATCCAGCAATGCCCGATAGGGTTTCCACACCTCGCTGAGTTCGTTGTGAGCCGCTTGACTCTCTGCGCTGTTCGCCAGAGAGTCAAGCTCGATCATCTGGCTGTCGAACATATCCATCGATTCCCTCAGGATCAGGCGTACCCGGCGGGTCATGACGCCCTGTTCCAGCATCAACCATGACTTCGCCATGCGTTGCGACAACATGCGCTGGCGTCCTGCCATGTTGATCGCGTCGCAGAACGGCCGAATATCGGCGTTTCGCTTGACGCCGCCGGATGCGGAACTGACCACGGGGTAGCCGTTTCCTTTTGCATGCGGCAGACGCAGGCGCTCGGGCAGGATGATCGATTGCGCGGAGTTTTCATCCGCAAGATAGCGTGCGATCTTGGCGTTTCTCAGGCTGACGCGAGATTTGTCCACGGCAATCAGACCGGCTTCGGTGAGATACCGCAATGCACGCGACAGAGTTTCCGGTTGCATGTCGAAGCGCGAAGCCAGCAGTCGTTTGCTGATGTTCAGCGTCACCTGCGTTTCTCCGGCCAGGTCGCGGTTCGGACCCGCCAGCCACAGAAAGAATTCCAGCAGCCGGTGGCTGCCGGAACAGAAATGGCTCGCTGCAAGTTCGGCCTCCATCTGGATCTGGCGGTGTGCCAGCACCTTGATGATGCGCTCCGCAACGCGGGAATCCATCGCCATGACGCGGCGAACATGCTCTCCTGCGATGCACAGCAGCTGTGTTGGTTTTACCGCCACCGAGCCTGCAAGGTAGAAGTGGGTGCCAAACAGCTCGGCCTCGCCAAAAGACTGCCCGGCTTCAAGCACATCAATGATCTTCTCATTGCCGCGATTGGACGACAGGGCCAGCTTGACTTGCCCTGACAGCAGGACGTACATCTCGCTGGCCGGGGCGCCCGACCGGTATATGGTCTCGCCTCGCTGAAACATGGCGCTGCGTGATCCGCGCGTCAGTTCGCCAAGGAGTTCTGGAGCCAGTTCGGTGAATAGAGGAAGCCTCCTCAGTATCCTTTTTCTCTCAATGCTGCTCTTCGACGGCATGTGTTCCTCCAATGTTTCACGGCCTCTGGACGGGCCATTGATCCTCGCCTTGCCGCATCAGCGCCAGCTTCCCGGATTGATGGGTTGCAATCCGCAAGTTCCGACAGGATGTGAAAAGCCATCGGCGCATCTTCGCCTGATGGGACATACGCTATGGTGAGTACTGCCAAGCCACCTTGATTCAGATCAAGGGCTCCGCCAAGTGGAAAGTCGGCGCTGGCGGGACGGCGGCTCAAGCAGGCAGACATGGGTCGCGACGGCTGTCTGGTTACGCCGCGAGCCTGGTCAATAACTGTGAACCGGGGC
>JAPLRA010000354.1:0-501 GCA_026399445.1 Sulfuritalea sp. | reverse complement strand
CGAGCGCGCCGAAACGGTGAAGGCGTCGGAGAAGCACATGCCTTCCTCGGCGCCCTGACTCTTCAGCGTCGGGAAGATGGCCTCGACCATTTTTACCGAGCCGCAGGCGTATATCTCCTTGCCTCTGAGATCGGGGAAGTCTTCGAGAATGGCTTCGTGTACCAGCCCGGTGCGGCCGATCCAGTGGTCCTCGGGAGCGGCATCGGAGAGCACCGGGATGAAATGGAAGTTCGCGTGATCCCTTGCCCATCTTTGCGGCAGGTCCGGCAGGTAGAGGTCAGCCAGTTTGCGCACGCCCCAGTAGAGATAGATGGGGCGCTTGAGGCCGCGATGGAAGGCGTCCTCGACCATGCTCTTGACCGGCGCGAAGCCCGTGGCGCCGGCGACGAAGACGATCGGGCGCTCGGATTCGCGCAATGAGAAATCACCGAGCGGGCCTTCGAACTGCACGGCATCGTCTTCCTTCATGTGTTCGAACACATGGGTGGTATAGCGGCCACC
>JAPLRA010000234.1 GCA_026399445.1 Sulfuritalea sp. | reverse complement strand
CTTTGAGCCCGGCATGGACCAGAAACCGGTCAATGCGCCGATCGAGAACGAAGCCAAGAACGGCCTGAAAAACGAGCGCTACACCGTCGCCATGGCCCGCACCAGCGATCCGCACTCCGCCACCGCACAATTCTTCATCAATGTCGGCGACAACGACTTTCTCGACAACGACAAATGCCAGGATGGCTGGGGCTATTGCGTCTTCGGCCGCGTCGTCGAAGGTCAGGACGTGGTGGACAAGATCAGGTCGGTGAAGACCGGCAACAAGGGCTTCCACCAGAACGTTCCGACAGAAGACGTCATCATCGAGCGCGCCGAAATCATCTGAACGATCGGGGCGGTTCCATGCTGACCATCGCCGGAACTGCCCGCTTCATTTCCGACCTGCACCTGCGGGCGGAACGGCCCGACCTCACTGACCGCTTCGCGGCCTTTCTCGCCGATACCGCCGCGGCCAAGGTCGAAGCTCTATTCATCCTCGGCGACCTGTTCGAGTACTGGATCGGCGACGACGATCTGGCTGATCCCTTCAATGCTCGTGTCTGCGCGGCACTGCGCCAACTCGCGGACAGCGGCACGGACATCTACTTTATCGCCGGCAATCGCGATTTCCTGATCGGCGAGACTTTTGCCGCTGCGGCGGGCGTCACCTTGCTCGATGAAATCGAGAAAGTCGGCGCTGGTGATACGGCAATCCTGCTCATGCATGGCGATACCGTCTGCACCGACGACCTGCCCTATCAGGAATTTCGGCGCATGGTGCGTTCACCAGACTGGCAGAGTACGTTTCTTGCCCGCCCCCTGGTCGAGCGCCGCGCCGAAGTGGAAAGCCTGCGCCGCCGCAGCGCCGAGGCGATGCAGGGCAAGACCGCCGCCATCATGGATGCCAATCTCGATGCAATCCGTACGGCCTTGGCGGCTCACGGCTGCACCCGCCTGATCCACGGCCATACTCACCGGCCCGGACACGAAGCGATTCAACTGCCGTCCGGCAGCGGGGAACGCTGGGTGCTGTCGGATTGGGATACCGGGCGCGGCGATGCTCTGGAAATCAGTGCGGCGGGCGTGCGCCGCATCGACCTCTCGCGCTAGCGCAAACCCCGCACCAGATCGGCCTGCAGATCGGCCACGCTTTCCAGCCCGACCGCAATCCGCAACAGCCCTTCGCCTATGCCCGAGGCCGCCCGAGCTTCGGCCGTAATTCTGCCGTGCGTAGTGGACGCCGGATGCGTGATGGTGGTCTTGGTGTCGCCCAGGTTCGCCGTGATCGACAGCAGGCGGCAGTTATCCACTACCCGCCATGCCGCTTCTCGACCGCCCTTGACCTCGAACGACACGATGGCGCCACCGCTGGCCTGCTGCCGCATCGCCAAGGCGTGCTGCGGGTGCGAAACCAAGCCTGGGTAGAACACACGCGCTACCTGCGGCTGGGCTTCGAGCCAGTGTGCAAGTTCCAGCGCATTGGCCGACTGCGCCTTCATGCGCACGGACAGCGTTTCAAGCCCCTTGAGAATCACCCAGGCATTGAACGGCGACAAGGTCGGGCCGGCAGTGCGCAGAAACTTGAACACTTCGTCGGTCAGCGCTTTGGCGCCGCACACTGCTCCGCCCAGCACGCGTCCCTGCCCGTCCAGATATTTGGTGGCGGAGTGGATCACCAGATCGGCGCCCATTTGCAGCGGACGCTGCAGTGCAGGTGTGCAGAAGCAATTGTCCACCACCAGCAGTGCCCCGGCCGTATGCGCCACCTCGGCGAGTGCGGTGATATCGAATACTTCGGTCAGGGGGTTCGATGGCGTCTCGATGAACACCAGTTTTGTGGTCGGGCGCAACGCGGCGCGAAAGGCCTCTACGCCGCCCCCATCGACGAAAGCGGTCTCCACGCCAAAGCGCGGCAGTATGGTGCCAAACAGTTGCTGTGTAGCGCCGAAGATGCTGCGCGAGGCGACGATATGCTCGCCGGATTTCATCAGCGCCATCACGGTAGACAGGATCGCCGCCATGCCGGTGGCGGTGGCGACGCAGTCCTCGGCGCCTTCGAGCGCCGCCAGCCGCTCCTGCATGTTGGTAACGGTCGGGTTGGTGAAGCGCGCGTAGACGTTGCCCGGTTCTTCACCCGAGAAGCGCGCCGCTGCCTGTGCCGCGCTTTCGAAGACGAAGCTGGAGGTGAGGTAGAGCGCCTCCGAATGTTCGTTGAACTGGCTGCGCTCCTGGCCGGCGCGCACCGCCAGCGTCTCGAAGGACCAGCCGGGTTTGTCAGAAGCCGTATCCAGAACGCTCATCCCGCCTGCACCAGATTCAGGTCGAGTTGTTCTCCGTCCGGTCCGTCGAAGCCATCCTGGTCATCCATCCTCGGCAGGGGGGGCAAGGAGCGCTTGTGTTCCATGTTCTGCAGGTACGCCGCGGTAACGTCGCCGGTGATGTAGCTACCGTCGAAACAGGATGTCTCGAACTGGGTCACCGTCGGATTGACGGAGCGTACCGCCGCCTTGAGGTCGTCGAGATCCTGATAGATGAGCGCATCGGCTCCGATCTCGCGGCAGATTTCCTCGTCATTGCGGAAGGCGGCGATCAGTTCGCTGCGCGTCGGCATGTCGATGCCATAGACATTGGCAAAACGCACCGGCGGCGAGGCGGACGCGAAATAGACTTTCTTCGCGCCGGCTTCACGCGCCATCATGATGATCTCGCGACTGGTGGTGCCGCGCACGATGGAATCGTCGACCAGCAGCACGTTGCGGCCCTTGAACTCCTGGCTGATGGCGTTCAGTTTCTGTCGCACCGATTTCCGCCGCGTCGCCTGCCCCGGCATGATGAAGGTGCGGCCGATATAGCGGTTCTTCACGAAGCCTTCGCGATACGGAAGATTGAGGTGCGCCGCCAGCTCCATCGCCGAATGGCGGCTGGAATCGGGAATCGGGATCACGGCATCGATCGCCAGATGCGGCATGGTGAGGCGAATCTTTTCGGCCAGGTAGTCGCCCATCTTGGCCCGCGTTTCATACACGGAAATTCCGTCCATCACCGAGTCGGGGCGTGCCAGATAGACAAACTCGAACATGCAGGGTGCATGCAGCGTCCGCTCCGCGCATTGCCGGCTTACAAAGTTGCCGCGCATGTCGATCAGCACCGCTTCGCCGGGTTCGACATCGCGCAGCATCTTGAAGCCCAGCGTATCGATCGCCACGCTCTCGGAAGCGACCATGTATTCCATCCCGTTGGGCGTTTCGTTGCGGCCCATCACCAGCGGACGAATGCCGTAGGGATCGCGGAAGGCCAGCAGGCCGTAGCCGG
>JAPLRA010000383.1 GCA_026399445.1 Sulfuritalea sp. | reverse complement strand
TCGCGACACGATGAACTCCGAAAGAAAAGATTGAGACGGGCGTGAAATTACTTCTTGATGTTGGCGTTGACGTAGTCAATGGCCTGCTGCACGGTGGTGATTTTCTCCGCGTCTTCGTCAGGAATCTCGCACTCGAACTCCTCCTCCAGCGCCATCACCAGTTCCACGGTGTCGAGCGAGTCGGCACCGAGATCGTCCACAAAGTTGGACTCGTTCTTGATGTCAGCCTCATTGACGCCCAATTGCTCGGCGACGATCTTCTTGACGCGTTGTTCGATGTTCTCCATCTTGAAACTCCTTCCCTGATTTATCGGGTGGTAAAAACCTGCCTATTTTAACAAAAACGCCGGATACCCTCGCGAGTTAAATCCGGTCAAGCCATGTACATGCCGCCATTGACATTCAGCGTGGTGCCGGTGATGTATCCGGCAGGCTTCGACGCCAGAAACGCGACGGTCGCGGCGATCTCGTCCGGCTGTCCGAGACGACCCAGCGGGATCTTGCCCAGCAGGGCGTCGCGCTGAGCATCCGGCAGCGCCCTTGTCATGTCGGTATCGATGAAACCCGGCGCCACGCAATTCACCGTGATGTTTCGGCTGCCGAGTTCCTGCGCCAGTGCGCGGCTCATGCCGGCGACACCGGCCTTGGCCGCGGCATAGTTGGCCTGGCCTGGGTTGCCGGCTTCGCCCACCACCGAGGTGATGTTGATGATGCGTCCGAAGCGCGCCTTCATCATGCCGCGCATCACCAGTTTGGACAGACGGAACACGGCCTTGAGATTGGTCTCGATCACCAGGTCCCATTCATCGTCCTTCATGCGCATGGCCAGGTTGTCGCGGGTAATGCCGGCGTTATTCACCAGAACCGAGACCGGACCGAACTTCTTTTCGATCTCGCCGATCAAGGCTTCGCAGGCGGCCGCTGCGGTGACATTGGCCATCGCGCCCCAGCCGGCGATGCCGGCCTCATCGAGTGCCTTCTGAATCTCGGCTGCCCCCGCCTCCGACGTCGCCGTACCGATCACTGTCGCCCCTTGTGCGCCCAGTTCCAAAGCGATGGCACGGCCCAGGCCACGCGAAGCGCCGGTGACGAGAGCAATCTGCCCCTTCAAATCGATCATCTCAAGCTCCTTTAACCAATGCCAGGACCGCATCCATTGCAGCGACGTCATTCATTGCGGCACCGTCGATTCCTTCAACGCAGCGCTTGACCAGACCCGACAGTACCTTGCCCGGGCCGCACTCGAAAACATGGGTCACGCCTGCCGCCTGCATCGCCTGCATGGTCTCGACCCAACGCACCGGCGAGGCCGCCTGGCGCACCAGGGCATCCCTGATTGCGGCAGGATCGGCAAGCTGTGCGACGTCGACGTTGTTGATCACCGGAATCCGGGGCGCCACCAGCGTGAGTTCCGCCAGTCGCGCCCTCAAGGCTTCGGCAGCCGGCTGCATCAGCGAGCAATGAAAAGGAGCAGATACCGGCAGCATCAGCGCCCGCTTGGCGCCCTTCGCCTTCACCAGTTCTGCCGCGCGCTCGACGGCGGCCTTGTGACCGGCAATCACGGTCTGTTTCGGTTCGTTGAAATTCACGGCCTGTACCACCTGACCTTGCGCGGCTTCGGCACAGGCTTCAATCACGGCGGCGGCATCGAGTCCCATCACGGCGGCCATCGCCCCTTCACCGGCCGGCACCGCCGCCTGCATGGCCTTGGCACGGAGTTCCACCAGAGGTACGGCATCCTTCAGTTGCATCACACCGGCGGCTACCAGTGCCGAATACTCGCCGAGGCTGTGCCCCGCCACCAGAGCCGGCTGCGCGCCGCCTTTTTCGAGCCACAAACGATAAACGGCAATGCCTGCGGTCAGCATCAGGGGCTGAGTATTGACGGTCTGATTCAGCGCCTCGGCCGGCCCCTCAACCACCAGTTGCCACAGGTCACGGCCCAGCGCAGCCGAAGCTTCGTCGAACGTGACACGGACCACCGCTGCGTCGCCGTAAGCGGCCATCATGCCGAGCGATTGCGAGCCTTGGCCCGGGAACACAAGTGCAAATTTCATGTCGATTCTCGAGAACTCAGAATTTAAGCAGGGTCGCGCCCCAGGTGAAGCCGCCGCCAACACCCTCCAGCAGCAGATGCTGGCCGCGCTGGATGCGACCGGCACGCACCGACTCGTCGAGCGCAAGCGGAATCGACGCGGCCGAGGTATTGCCATGATGTGCCACGGTGACAATGCATTTTTCGGGCGCAATATGAAGCCGCTTCGCTGTCGCCTGCAGGATGCGCACATTGGCCTGATGCGGAATCAGCCAGTCCACCTGCGCCGCCGTCATGCCGGCTGCCGCCAGCACTTCGTTGGCGACATCGGCCAGCACCTTGACGGCGAACTTGAACACGGCCTGGCCGTCCATGCGCAGGAAGGGATCACCGGTGGCCACACCGCCGCAGATCTGCCCCGGCACTGAAAGAATTCCGTGATGGCTGCCATCGGCATGGAAGGCGCTGGATAGAAGCCCTGGCTGGTCTGCGGCCTCCAGCACTACGGCGCCTGCGCCGTCGCCGAACAGCACACAGGTGCCGCGGTCCTTCCAGTCGAGGATGCGCGAGAACACTTCGGCCCCAACCACCAGCGCGCACTTGTGCGAACCGGAACGGATGAACTTCTCCGCAATGGTCATTGCATAGACGAATCCGCTGCACACGGCCTGCACGTCGAAGGCGGGCGCGCCATTGGTGTTGCCGAGTTTGTGTTGCAGCAGGGCGGCGGCACTGGGAAATACATAGTCAGGCGTCGAGGTTGCAACAATGATGAGATCGACGTCGGCAGCCGTACGTCCTGCGGCCTCCAGCGCCCGCCGGCTGGCTTCGAACGCCAGGTCGCTACAGGTGACGCCGGGCGCCGCGAGATGCCGATTGCGAATCCCGGTGCGCTCGACGATCCATTCGTCGGACGATTCAAGTCCATGTGCAGCAATCAAGGCCGCGTTGGTGACGGGATCACCAGGCAGATAGCTGCCGGTGCCGCTAATGCGTGTGTGGATCATCCCGGCCTCCTTCAATCGCAGAGAGTCGGCGCTGGCGTCACAGCGGCCATGCGCGCGGCAATGGTCTCGGGCAGTCGCTGTCGCGCTTCCTCAGCCGCCTTTTCCAGCGCATAGCGAAATGCCAGTTGATCCGCCGAGCCGTGGCTCTTGACCACGATGCCCTTCAAACCGAGCAGACTCGCCCCGTTGTAGCGCCGCGGATCGAAGCGCTGCCTGAATGATTTCAGGACCGGCATGGCCACCAGCGCCGCCAGCTTGGTGAAGAGGTTGCGCGAAAACTCCTGCTTGAGTGCGCCGCCTATCATGTGGGCCAAGCCTTCGGCGGCCTTCAGGGTGACGTTGCCGACAAATCCGTCGCACACCACGACATCCGCGGTGCCCTTGAAGATGTCGTTTCCCTCGACATTGCCGATGAAATTGAGGTCGGCGGCCCGTAGCAGTTCAGCGGCGCGCTTGACGGCTTCGTTGCCCTTGATTGCCTCTTCGCCGATGTTCAGCAGGCCGACCGTGGGACGTTCCTTGTGTTCCAGCGCGGACACCAGCAGGGAACCCATGATGCCAAATTGCAGCAAGTGCTCGGGGCTGCAATCGACGTTGGCGCCGAGATCCAGCACATAGGTGCTGCCGCGCTCGGACGGCAGGACGGAACAGATGGCCGGCCGGTCGATGCCGGGCAGGGTTTTCAGCACGAAGCGCGATACGGCCATCAAGGCGCCGGTGTTGCCGGCGGACACGGCAGCATCGGCCGTGCCTTCCTTGACCAGATCGACGGCCAC
>JAPLRA010000201.1 GCA_026399445.1 Sulfuritalea sp. | reverse complement strand
GTCAATGGCGTCGCCGAAATTCATACGCGGCTGATGAAGGAAACCATCTTCGCCGACTTCCACCGGCTGTGGCCGGACAAGATCGTCAACATGACCAACGGCGTGACGCCGCGGCGCTGGCTGAATCAGGCCAATCCGGCGCTGTCGCGGCTGATCACGAGTCACCTCGGCAAGGGCTGGCTCAAGGATCTCGATCAGTTGCGGAAGCTCACGCCGCTGGCGAACGACGCCGGCTTTTGCGAGGCCTTCGTCCGCGTCAAGCGCGACAACAAGGCTCGCCTGGCGCAGATGATCGAACAGCGGCTGGCGGTACGCGTCGATCCCGATTCGCTGTTCGACGTCCAGATCAAGCGCATCCACGAATACAAGCGGCAGTTGCTCAACGTGCTGCACGTCATCACGCTTTACAACCGCATCCGCGCCGGCGGCGACCAGCCGTCGCGCACCGTGATCTTCGGCGGCAAGGCGGCGCCCGGCTACCGCATGGCCAAGCTCATCATCCGCCTGATCAACGACGTCGCCGACATCGTCAATAACGACGCGTTGATGCATGACCGGCTCAAGGTCGTCTTCATCCCAAACTACGATGTCTCCAACGCCGAAATCATCATTCCCGCCGCCGATCTGTCGGAGCAGATTTCGACGGCCGGCACCGAAGCTTCGGGTACCGGCAACATGAAGCTGGCATTGAACGGCGCGCTGACGATAGGCACTCTGGATGGCGCCAACGTCGAGATCCGCAACGAGGTGGGTGCCGAAAACATTTTCATCTTCGGCATGACCACCGACGAAGTCGCGCAGACCTATGCCGCCGGCTACAACCCGTGGACCCATTACGACAGCAATGCCGAACTCAAGCAGACCCTCGACATGCTGCGCGACGGCTACTTCTCGCCCGAGGATCGCGACCGCTACAAGCCGGTGTTCGACACGCTGACCTATCACGGCGACCACTACCTGCTGCTGGCCGACTACGCCTCCTACATTGCGTGCCAGGAGCAGGTCGGGCAGCTCTATCGCGACCCGGCCGCCTGGACGCGCAAGGCCATCCTCAACGTCGCGGGGATGGGCCAGTTTTCATCGGACCGCACCATCGGACAGTACGCGAAGACGATCTGGAATGTGGAGCCGGTGCCGCGGCCCGCGGGGTAGCGGCGGGGCGCCTCAAGAGTCGGCGCTGGCGGGCGCTTTGCGTACCTGGGATACCGCTTCGCAGGCAGGCAACGGCGAGTTTCTGGAGGAGCGTCTGCCGCTCAGGTTGCAGACTGAGTTCTCTTCGCCTTCTTTTTCTTCTTCCGCGGCTGTTCGTCACGCAGGCATTTTTTCAGTTCCTTGCCGGTTTTCCCTTTGCAGACTTCCTTGGCCTTTTGCGCAGCTTCACAGCTTTGCGGGTTCTGTGCCTTGTTGCAATCCACTGGCGGGATGCTGGCTTCGAGGCAGGCACGCTTTTCGGCGCCGCGTTTTTCGCCGCAGTTCTTCAGGGCGGCCTGGCGCGCTTCGCAGCGGGCCGGATCGCGTGCCTTGGCGCAGTAGTCGATTGCGGACTGGGCGAAGGCGGGCAGTGTGAGCAGGGCGCCTGCCGCTAACGTGAGCAGTCTTTTCATGCGATTTCTCCCCGTATCTTGAATGAGTTTTTTGTAGGCATGATACCCCGGCATTGAGGCAAAGCCGGGTGTCGGCTATAGTTCGTCGTGTTGGACTCTGTCTGCCTCCGCTCCGCGTGACGGTGATTTCCTTTCGAGGCCGGGCGTTGCCCGCCTGGGCCTCCCCTCCGGGGGCAGGAATTCCGCTTCGCGGGTCGGCAAGCGCCGACTCACTGGATACCCTATCACTCAAGCTACCGCCATGGCCGAAGAGACCCCGCAGGAACACCGACTGACCCTCACCGAAGTGATAGACGCTCTCGTTGCCGAGGGTATTGTCGGTGCGACCGAAGGCGACCGCTTCAAGCAGGAGCGGCGCTATCACAAAGGCGACACGCATCCGATCATCGTCATCGCCGAGCAGCGCTGGAAGTCGCTGCTGCCGCCGCACCGGATGCTCGACCTCGAAACTCTGACGCAGTGGCTGGCCAGTTGGTGCGGCCTAGACTACATGCATGTCGATCCGCTGAAGATCAATATTTCAGGGGTGACGGAGGTGATGAGCATCTCCTATGCCACGCGCTTCCGCATCCTGCCCGTGGAGGTCCGCGCCAACGAGGTGGTGATCGCTACCGCCGAACCTTTTCAGCGGGCATGGGAAGCAGAGATGCTGCCGATCCTGCGCAAGGACATCCGCCGCGTCATCAGCAATCCGGACGACATCACGCGTTTCCAGGTCGAGTTCTACAACCTGGCGAGGTCGATCAAGGGGGCGATGAGCAAGGGTGATGTTACCGGCGGCACCAACTTCGAACAGCTGGTTGAACTGGGCAAGGGCAACAAGCAGTTCGACGCCAATGATTCCCACATCGTCACCATCGTCGATTGGCTCTGGCAGTATGCCTTCGAGCAGCGCGCATCGGACATCCACGTCGAACCGCGGCGCGATCTGGGCATCGTGCGCTTTCGCATCGACGGCGTGCTGCATCAGGTGTATCAGATCCCGATGACGGTGCTGAAGGCCATGACCAGTCGCATCAAGATCCTTGGCCGCATGGACGTGATCGAGAAGCGCAGGCCGCAGGACGGCCGCATCAAGACGCGCACGCCGGACGGACTGGAAGTCGAATTGCGTCTGTCGACCATACCGACGGCCTTCGGCGAGAAGCTGGTGATGCGGATTTTCGATCCGGACGTGCTGGTCCGCGATTTTTCCGAACTGGGTTTTGCCGACGAGGAATCGAAACAGTGGCAGGAAATGTCGGTCCAGCCCAACGGCATCATCCTGGTGACCGGCCCGACCGGCAGCGGCAAGACCGTGACCCTGTATTCGACGCTGAAGCATCTGGCGACGCCCGAGGTGAATGTCTGCACCCTGGAAGACCCGATCGAAATGATCGAGGGTTCCTTCAACCAGGTGCAGATTCTGCCGGATATCGGCATGGGCTTCGCCGAGGGCATCCGCTCCCTGATGCGGCAGGACCCGGACATCATCATGGTCGGCGAAATCCGCGACCTGGAAACCGCCGACATGGCCATTCAGGCCGCCCTCACCGGCCACCTGGTGCTATCCACACTGCATACCAACGACGCGCCGTCGGCGATGACGCGCCTGGTCGACCTCGGCGTGCCGCCCTACCTTTTGTCGGCGACCGTGCTCGGCGTCATGGCGCAGCGTCTGATCCGCACGCTCTGCCCGAAGTGCAAGCAGGCCGGCGGCATGCGCGCCGAGGACGAGGCGGCGTGGACCGCGCTGGTGGCGCCCTGGAAGTCGAGCAAGCCGGCGCAGCTCTACCATGCGGTGGGCTGCCTCGACTGTCGCATGACCGGCTACAAGGGCCGTGTCGGCATCTACGAGATCATGCCGATGTCGGTCGAGATCAAGAAGCTGGTGGCCAACGGCGCCGAACTCGGCAAGCTGCGCGAGCAGGCCATGCGCGAAGGCATGAAGCCCCTGCGCATTGCCGGGGCCAAGAAGGTCGCTGCGGGGCTGACGACGATTGCCGAAATCATCAAGGTGGCGCCGCCGATGTTCGATCCGAACTCGCCCTGAGAATCGGCCGCGCCGGTGCTCCGGCGCGGCAGCGCTTCAGTACCTGGTATCGCCCGCCGCGAACGGCGGCAAGCGGCCGACCAGGCTTTCGAGCAGTTCAAGCTCGGCGTCGCTGTGGTTGACGACGCCCGCCGGCACCAGCATTTTGGCCATCTTCATGTCGTTGTAGATGTACATCGGCTTGTCGTGATGCCGCGTGCTGTAGCTTTCGCTTTCCTTCGGCGCGGCCGTTGGCGTCAGATCGACGCTGCCATAGCAGAGGCAGAAGTAGGTGCGCGCCGCGGCACCCAAGCCTTCCGACTCGATGTAACAGCCGGTGCCGCGGATGCCGATGGTGGCGGTCGGCACCTGGATCGAGCGGGGGCCCTTGCCGAACACCGAAAGGATCTTGCCGGTGACTACCCGCATGAAGCCGGCTGCGGCGTCGGCACCAAAGCTGACCGTGGACAGTTCCCGTTGCAGGAAGGCATCCTGGCCGATGACGTAGATCGCCTCGCTGTCGCGTCCGGTGACGATGGTATCGCCGGGGCGGATGAGTTGGCCTTCCCTCGCCAGACTGAAGTTGACGCTGACTTCGCCGCGCAGCTTTTGCAGCCCCGGCGTGACCGGGGCATTGCCCTTGGCCAGGGCCTCGCGGATGAGGCCGGAAATTCCCGCCGGGCCGAACAGGCCGGCGGCGGCAAGGGCTTTCAGCAGGCGGCGGCGCAGTGGCATGGCAGGTTCCCCTACTTGTTCAGTTCGCGCATCGCCCGCTCCAGCCCGGCAAGGGTCAGCGGAAACATGCGGCTGTTGAAAATGGTGCGGATCAGTTCGATGGAATGGCGGTAGTCCCACAGCCGCTCCGGCTCGGGGTTGAGCCAGACGGCGCGCGGCCAGGTGTCGAGCATGCGCTGCAGCCAGACGGCGCCGGCTTCCTCGTTGGCGTACTCGACCGAGCCGCCGGGCTGCAGCACTTCGTAGGGGCTCATGGTGGCGTCGCCGACCACCACCACCTTGTAGTCTTCGCCGTACTTGTGCATCACGTCCCACAGCGGAAAACGCTCGCCGTGGCGGCGCCGGTTGTCCTTCCAGACATAGTCGTAGATGCAGTTGTGGAAGTAGAAGTATTCCAGGTGCTTGAACTCGCTCTTGGCGGCGGAGAAGAGTTCCTCGCAGACCTTGATGTGATCGTCCATCGAACCGCCGATGTCGAGGAACAGCAGCACCTTGACCTTGTTGTGGCGCTCGGGGCGCATCTTGATGTCGAGCCAGCCGGCATTGCGCGCGGTGCCGGCAATGGTGCCGTCCATGTCGAGCTCGTCCTCAGCGCCCTCGCGGGCAAAGCGGCGCAGGCGGCGCAGGGCGACCTTGATGTTGCGTGTGCCGAGTTCGACGGTGTCGTCGAGGTTGCGGTACTCGCGGTTTTCCCAGACCTTGATCGCGGTGCGGTTGCCGGCCGATTCGCCGCCGATGCG
>JAPLRA010000425.1 GCA_026399445.1 Sulfuritalea sp. | reverse complement strand
TGCGCTGGTTCGCGCTGCGCGAACACCCGGGCGACTTCAACTGGCTTTGTCTCGATCCGGTACGACTGCGCTTGCAACAACGCAGCGTGGTTGTCGATGATCCGCGGCAACTGGAACTGAACGCGGAGGAGTGCGCCGCGCTCGCCGTGTCGCTGGCGCCGACTTTTGCGGCGCTCGGCCAACTGGAAGTCGTTTCGCCTCACGCATGGAACCTGCGCCTGTCCGCCGCCGCCCCGGCTTTTCAGGCCCTGCCCGGAGCAATCGGTCGTGCCGTCTCGCCGCTACCCTTGATTCCGGACTATGCGCCGTGGCGCCATGCCATCAACGAAGCGCAGATGATCCTGCATGCCCATCCGGTGAATCAGGCGCGCGAAGCGACTGGCCGGCCGCAGGTGAATTCACTCTGGCCCTGGGGTGGCGGATCCCTGCCCGAATTTGGCAACAGCGCCGGGGCTCGCCACCACGACGCGCTCTGGAGCAGCGACCCCATCGCCCAGGGCATCGCTCGTTTGCTGCAGATCGACAGCGCACATCTCCCTGAACGCTTTACCCCTGCGGCGGCCCGCGCGCCGCTGGCCGTATTCGACGCCATGGAGCAACCGGCCGGCGTCGGCGATGCGCTGGTCTGGCGTGAGCAACTAATCCGCTTCGAAGCCGAATGGCTGGCACCCGCGCTGGCCGCGCTACGCAGTGGCCAACTCGATTCCCTGCGGCTGTTGGCCCCGGGTGATCTCGCCGCCGCCGAACTGCAGGTCAGCCGCCACGATCTGTGGAAGTTCTGGCGCAAGCCGGGCGCATTGACCGAACTGGGGCCCACATGACCCATGCGACGCGAATCGCCGTGCGCGACATTCCGCCCCGCGCCACCTGGACGCTCGAACAGGGCGGCGTGCATCCCCTGCTGGCAAGGCTCTACGCCGCGCGCGGCATCCGCGGCATGGAGGAACTGGATACGCGCAGCAGCGCCCTGCTCGCCCCCGACAAACTCAAGGGAACGACGGAAGCCGCGGTATTGCTGGCCGATACCATTGCAGCAGGCCGCAAGATCCTGATCGTCGCCGATTACGATTGCGACGGCGCCACCGGCTGCGCGGTCGGCCTGCGCGCCTTGCGCATGATGGGCGCCACGGTCGACTATTTGGTGCCCGACCGCTTCACGCTGGGCTACGGGCTCTCATTGGAAGTGGCGCAACTGGCGGCAGCGCGGCAACCCGATCTGGTGGTCACGGTCGACAACGGCATTGCCAGTGTCGAGGGCGTCGCGGAACTGAAGCGACTCGGCATCGCAACCCTGATTACCGACCACCACCTGCCCGGAGACGAGCTTCCCGCCGCCGACGTGATCGTGAATCCCAATCAACCCGGGTGCGATTTCCCGAGCAAGGCACTGGCTGGCGTTGGTGTGATGTTTTACGTCGCCTTGGCCCTGCGCGCCGAGCTGCGCCGCCGTGGCGCCTATGCCGCCGAGCCGGAACCCAACCTGGCCGGTCTGCTTGATCTCGTTGCACTGGGCACCGTCGCCGACGTGGTGCCACTCGACCGCAACAACCGCATCCTGGTCGCCCAGGGTCTGGCACGCATTCGCGGCGGCCAGATGCAGGCCGGCATTCGTGCACTGCTGGGGGTTGCCGGCCGCGAAGCAAATCGCGCCGCCACCTTCGATCTCGGCTTCGCCATCGGCCCTCGCCTCAACGC
>JAPLRA010000017.1 GCA_026399445.1 Sulfuritalea sp. | reverse complement strand
GTCCGCTATCCGCGCGAACTGCGCTCTGATCCGCAAGCTATAGCGCGCGAGGTGCTGGTGCCGATCATGCGAGGTGACAACAATTCGGCCATGGTACCGCTCGGCCAGGTGGCGAAGGTCAGCATCGTCAAGGGCGCGCCGGCCATCCGCACCGAGAATGCCTTGCTCTCTGCCTACATCTACGTCGACATCCGCGATCGCGACATCGGCTCGTACGTTGCCGACGCACGCAATGCGGTCAATGCGAAAGTGAAATTCGCGCCTGGCTACTACATCACCTGGAGCGGTCAGTTCGCGTACATGGAACGGGCCAAGGAAAAGCTCAAGGTCGTGGTGCCGGTGACTCTGCTGATCATCTTCCTGCTGCTCTATCTCAACTTCCGGCGCATGACCGAAACCTTGATCGTCATGCTCTCGGTACCCTTCGCGCTGGTCGGCGGGGTCTGGCTGATGTGGCTGCTGAACTACAACCTGTCGGTGGCGGTGGCCGTCGGCTTTATCGCGCTGGCAGGCGTTGCCGCCGAAACCGGCGTGGTGATGTTGATCTATTTGGATCACGCCTGGGAGGCGACACAGACGCGCTGCGCCGCCGAAAATCGCCGTGCCGCCAGCGCCGACTTGTACGCTGCAGTCATGGAAGGTGCCGTCGAGCGCGTACGGCCCAAGCTGATGACCGTGGTCGCGATCATGGCCGGTCTCTTGCCCATCATGTGGAGTCGCGGCGCAGGATCGGAGGTCATGAGTCGCATCGCCGCGCCGATGGTGGGAGGGATGATCTCTTCCACCATTCTGACGCTGGCGGTGATTCCGGCCATCTATGCGCTGGTCAAGGAATGGCGCCTGCGGCGGGGCGAGAGCGCATGACGACGCCGGCAGTTCGATGCATCCGGCTCAGCGAACGACGGCCGCGTTGAAATAGAAGTCGAGCATCCTGGTCAAGGGCGCGGCACTGCCCTGCAGCCGGCTGCGCAGCGCGGCACCCTCCCAGCAGTCCACCAGCAAGCTCGCCATGCGCCGGGTGTCGGCCGTTGCCGGGATGTCGCCATTTTCCCTGGCTTCGTCCAGGCAGGCGGCGATGCGCTTGGCGATTTCCGAGAAACAGCCATCGACCTTGTGCCGGAATACCTCGCTCACACCTGAGAGTTCCTGCCCAAGCCCGCCCAGCAGGCAGCCCATGTAACCTTCTTTCTTGTAGGACTGTTGCGTGAGTTCGAAGAACCGGCGCACGCGTTTCAGGGGTGGGCGGCCCGGGTCATCGAGGCAAGCGTCGAGGCCCGCGTGAACGTGGCCCATGTATTGGTCGATGACCTGGAGCGCGAAATCCTCCTTGTCCTTGAAGTGGTGATAGAAGGAACCTTTCGGCGTATTGGTGGCTTCGAGCAGGGCCTGGATGCCCAGATCGTGGTAGCCATGCTCGAGGAGCAGGGCCATTCCCGCGTCGAGCAGACGCTGCTTGGTTGAATGGGTCGGTGGCATCGTGATCGAGTCGTAAATCCGCTGAGGAGAACCGAGTCGCGGCGGCCACGCGGCGACTCGGCACTATCTTAGCTCTTTACTTTCTCGATCATGTGGTTGATGACATGGCTGTGCTCGTGCTGCGGGCTGAACATCACAATTTCCGCATCCTCGTCGACCTTGACGTTGTGCCCCGGCGGCCAATAGAACAAGTCATTCATGTCGACCGTCTCGTGTGCGCCCTTGGCGTCGGTGGTGGTGAGCCGGCCGCGCAAGACAAAGCCCCAATGGGGGCATTGGCAGAGGTTTCCCTCCAATCCCTGGAACAGCGGGGTAGTGTCGACCCCCGCCGCGAGAGTGAAGCACTCGCCGCTGATCTTGCTGAATCCGCTTACGTCGCCGAAATCCATGCGCTGACGAATCACCGCGCCGGGAATTTCCATCCGAACGTCTACGTTTTCCTTGGCTACTCGCATCGTCGTATCTCCTTTGTGGTTGGCTTGATCGAAAACTAGACCGAACGGTCTAGTGGAAACTATACTCGCTATGAAGGCGCTGTCAATGGGACCGGCGTGTTCGGGTCAGTGGCCCGACGTCGCCGTGGCGGAAAGCGCGGTCGAGCGCGTACGGCCGAAGCTGATGACCGTGGTCGCCATCATGGCGGGCCTGCTCCCCATCATGTGGAGTCGCGGCGCAGGCTCGGAAGTCATGAGCCGCATCGCCGCGCCGATGGTGGGAGGGATGATCTCTTCCACCATTCTGACGCTGGCGGTGATTCCGGCCATCTATGCGCTGGTCAAGGAATGGCGCCTGCGCCATCAGCCGGCGAGCTGAAAAGAGGGCTCGCCGTCGACTGAAATCAGCCGCCCCGCTGCTCCAGCCAGAAGATTGCGGCGACGGCCAGAAAAACGACAAATTCGGCCAGGCTCACCCAGAGGATCATGCGCACGATGCGTCTTTGGCGCGGCGGCATGCCCGGCATGAAACACCCGGTCCACCAACGGTAGCCGGGCAGCCAGCCCAAGCGCCGGCGGTCGATCAGATGGTGGCGGATGGCGTCGACCCATGGAATCAGGCTGCGATCGACTTCGGCGACACGCGGATCCTGCGCGTCCTCGATCACCGGGTAGTGCTCGGTCACGACGAGGTGGCAGCCGTGGCCGTCGTCGCTTTCGACGGCCAGTGTCGTGGCGCGCTTGAGGCCTTCGGCGTAGGTCAGCACGATGCTGCGAGTTGCCCGCGTTGTTTCGACACGGACTGCGGTCTCGATGCGGCGTCCGGTTGTCTCGTTCATCGCGGCGAAGCGCATGCCGTCGGGCGTGCGCTGCCAGGTCTCGATTTCCAGATGGGGATTGAGGCGCAACAGATGTTCGATGTCCGAGACGAATTCGAACACGGTGTCGGTATCGAGCGGGATTTGGGTCTCGGCACGGGCGCTGTCCTCTTGCGCCGCGCCATCATGCGATCGCGGTGCAGCGTCCTCGCTCACGGATGCGCAGCGATCAGCAACGGGCACCCGAGGCCGCGCACCAGTTTCTCGAGTTCCATGCGCGAGTTGATGCCCTCCTCGCCCTTCCTTCGCGGCGAACCGATGACGACGAGATCGGCACCGATTTCGCCGGCGACGGCGAGCACGGTCTCGGCCGGATTGCCGAAGCGCATCACGGACTCGTAGGCCAGCCCGCGTTCCTTGCAGCGTGACGCAACCGCAGCCAGTTCGCGTTTCGCGTCGTTCTCCAGCATGTTTTCGACGTAGTCGCCGAAGGCGTCTCGGGTCGATGCGTTGTTGAGCCAGTCGTCGCCCTGCATGCCGGCCCAGAATTCAGGTACGACGAGGCAGTGGACCAGGGTGGTGGTGCCTGGCACGGCAACCTCATGGGCGAGTGTTTCCGCGGCGAGCGCGCCGCCGGTGCCGTGGTGGCAGAGCAGCAGTTTGAGTGGTGCATTCATATCCGGACCCGGGGACATAAAGTGAAAAGTCCCGCCCCACCCGAGAAAAATGCGGGCGGGACGGGACCCGTGTTACGGAAGCAAGAGACTTACTTGCCGACGATCAGCACGATGCCGATCGCTATCAGCAGCGCGAAGACGAGGGAACCGATGTCTTCCTTGCGGTCGCTAACGAAGATCGACAGGCTGGTGCCGCGCCCGAAATTTTGTTCCGCCATGATGGATCTCCTTAAATGAATTCTTTGATGAACAGCAGTACCACGATCAGCGAGCCGACCGCTTTGGCCGTGCCCACCACGCCGCCGATGATCAGCGGGGTGCCGCCGGCCTGTTTCAATGCGGCCATGGTGATCTGCATGCCGAGGCCGATCAGGCCAAACGAGAACAGCCAGGCCAGCCAGTCGCGGAAGGCGCTGATGGTCTTCGAGCTGTGGTATGCCGCCTTGCTGGCCTTGTCGATGGAACTCGCGGCGACAGCATCGAGGCCCTTCATCTTGCCGACCGCCGCCAGAAGCGTTTCCTGTTCGCGGGTGGTCACCTTCTTGTTGGCGATCAGCTCCGATAGACCTTTGTAGGCGTCCTCCGGCGTGGCGTGGCGCTGGCCGACATTGATCGCCTTCTCGGTGAAGTGATCCTGCAGCAGCTTGGCGCCGGCGGGCTCCTTCAGGCGCGCCAGTTCGCTTTCGATGGCGCGCGTTTCCTTGCCCTTGAGCAGCTTGTCCTCCTTGATCTGCTCGCTGCTGAAGTACTTGCCCTGGTAATGGCCGGCAGGCGTGAAGGCCCCCAGGGTGGAGAGCACGAACATCAGGATGAAGCCGAGCACGAACAACGGGAACTTGGCCAACAGCACCTTGCCGATATCCACCTTTTCGGCGCCGACCTCGTGCTTCACATACCAGGTCGCAAGCCAGAGCACGACGATGGGCAGGAACAGCACCCGGGTGATGTTGAAGATTTCGGCGACCTTCAGCGTTTCGATGCCGGTCGGGTCGAAGGCCAGCGCCGCGCCGGCGACCTGCGCCGAGTTGAGGATGCCGGTGCCGGCCCAGGCGCCGAACTGAACCGGGCCCATGTTCAGCATGTGGCCGATGGTCGGAAAGAGGAACATGCAGCCGACGCCCCAGACCAGGATGGTGCCGATGGTGTAGGCGATCTCGCCGGCCTTGGCGTTGACCACCGGCGACGCCGCCACCGCGGCGGATACGCCGCAGACGCCGACTCCCGCAGCGAGCACCGCCGTCATCGAGTTGCCGGTGTTCATGCGCCGGCCCATGTACAGCACGACGCCGATCGAGCCCAGCACGAAGACGCCGATCATCACCACCGACAGGCCGCCGAGTTGCGCCAGTTCGGTTGCGCTGTAGAGGGCGCCCAGCAGGATGACGCCGGTCTTGAGGAAGAAGCGCGCGGTGCGCACGCCGTTGGCGGCCCAGGCCGGGATCTTGAAGACGTTGACGATGACGATGCCGATGACGATGCCCAGCACCACGTAGTTCAGGTTGAAGATGCTGGCGAAGTTCCAGCCCAGC
>JAPLRA010000459.1:23426-24532 GCA_026399445.1 Sulfuritalea sp. | reverse complement strand
CGGCATGGATTTCACCGTGCGGCGCGGGGAGTGCATCTCGCTGCTGGGCCGCAACGGTGCCGGACGCACCACCACGCTGCGCGCAATCCTCGGCCTGACCGGCCGACGCACCGGTTCCATCATGCTCAATGGCCGCGAAGTCATCAACATGCCTTCGCACCGGATTGCCCAACTGGGTGTCGGCTACTGCCCTGAAGAACGCGGGATTTATGCCGGCGGCTTGAGTCTCGATGAACTCTATGACATGTTCCCCAACCTCAAGGAACGCCGCCACAGTCAGGGTACAAAACTTTCCGGCGGCGAGCAGCAGATGCTGGCCATGGCGCGTATCCTGCGCACTGGGGCAAAGCTGCTGCTACTCGATGAGATCTCGGAGGGGCTGGCCCCGGTGATCGTGCAAAAGCTGGGCGAGGTCATCAGAATGCTCAAGCAGCGCGAGTACACCATAATCCTGGTGGAGCAGAATTTCCGCTTCGCTGCACCGCTGGCCGACCGCATGTTCATCGTCGAGCACGGACAGGTGATGGCGGAGATCGCGCAAAATGAAATCAATGAAAAGCAGCATTTGCTGCAGGAGTACCTCGGGGTTTGAGCATTCGGACCCTGTCGATAACAACCAAAGAGGAGGCACCATGATGAAACGCAAACTGCTGGCCCTGACACTTTCCGCGCTGCTGCTGCCGGCGGCCGGTTCCTCACTGGCCCAAGCGGGCAAGATTTCCGGCGACGTGGTCAAGATCGCCGTGCTGACCGACATGTCCGGCGTCTATTCCGACCTCGGCGGCAAGGGTTCGGTAGTCGCGGCCGAAATGGCGATCGAGGATTTCAAGGCGCAGTTCAAGCCGAAATTCAAGATCGAACTCGTCTCCGCCGATCACCAGAACAAGGCCGACGTCGGGTCCAACAAGGTGCGCGAGTGGTACGACACGCAAGGCGTGGACATGGTGACCGACGTGCTGAATTCCGGCGTCGCACTCGCGGTGGCCAAGGTCACGGCGGAAAAGAACAAGATCATGATGAATACCGGCGCTGCATCGACGCGCCTGACCAACGAGGATTGCGCGACGAACAATGTGGTGCATTACGTCTATGACACCTACGCGCTG
>JAPLRA010000459.1:8911-23413 GCA_026399445.1 Sulfuritalea sp. | reverse complement strand
ACGCGCTGGCCAACGGTCCCGGCAAGGCGGTAACGAAACAGGGCAAGGACACCTGGTTCATTCTCACAGCAGACTATGCTTTCGGCCATTCGCTGGAAAAGGACACGACGGATGCCGTGAAAGCAGCCGGTGGCAAGGTCGTGGGCGCGGTACGGCACCCCTTGAACGCCTCCGATTTTTCGTCCTTCCTGCTTCAGGCACAGGCATCCAAGGCCAAAGTCGTGGGTTTGGCCAATGCCGGCGGCGATACGATCAACTCGATCAAGGCCGCCAACGAGTTCGGCATCACCAAGAGCCAGACGCTGGTCGGCCTGCTCACCACCGTGGTCGACATTCACGCGCTGGGCTTGCCGACCACGCAGGGCATGATGTTCACCGAGGGTTTCTACTGGAACCTCAACAACGAGACGCGCGACTTCAGCCGCCGCTTCTTCAGCCGGCACAAGAAAATGCCGAACATGCTGCCGGCCGGTACCTATTCCGCGGTCCTGCACTACCTGAAGGCGGTACAGGCCACCGGCACCGACGATACGGCGACGGTGATGAAGAAGATGCGGGAAACCCCGATCAACGATGCGTTCGCCAAGGGCGGCAGGATTCGCGAGGACGGCCGCATGGTGCATGACATGTATCTGGTCGAGGTCAAGAAGCCTTCGGAATCGAAGGAGCCGTGGGATTACTACCACGTGAAAGAGGTGATCAAGGGCGATCAGGCCTTCCAGCCGATGGCGCTGTCGCGTTGCCCCGCTGTGGCAAAGAAGTAGGCAACGGCAGGCAGTAGCGGGGGAGTGATGTTCGCATGACGGAGATTTTCGGCGTACCGATCCAGGCCCTGTTCGGCCAGCTCATGCTGGGCCTGGTCAACGGGTCCTTCTACGCCGTTCTGAGTCTGGGTCTTGCCGTGATTTTCGGCATGCTGAACATCATCAACTTTTCCCATGGCGCCTTATACATGGCAGGTGCCATGCTGACATGGGTCGGGCTGGAGTACCTGGGCATCGGTTACTGGTGGATGCTGGTGCTGGCGCCTATCAGCGTCGGCCTCATTGGCATTGCCATCGAGCGACTGATGCTGCAGTGGCTTTACAAGCTCGACCATCTCTATGGCCTGTTGCTGACCTTCGGTCTGGCGCTGATGATCGAAGGCCTGTTCCGCGACCTGTACGGCGTTGCGGGCCAGCCTTACTCGATTCCCGAAGAGTTCGCGGGCGCCTTCAACCTCGGCTTCATGTTTCTGCCGAAATACCGCGCCTGGGTCGTAATCGCCTCATTGTCGGTGTGCCTGATCACCTGGTACGTGATCGAGAAGACACGGCTTGGCGCCTACCTGCGGGCAGCCACCGAAAATCCGCAGTTGACGCAGGCCTTCGGCATCAATGTGCCGCTGATGGTGATGCTGACCTATGGCTTCGGTGTCGGGCTGGAGGGCTTTGCCGGGGTGCTGGCCGCGCCGGCGACTCAGATTAGCCCGTTGATGGGGTCCAACCTGATCATCGTGGTGTTTGCCGTGGTGGTGATCGGCGGCATGGGCTCGATCCTCGGCTCGGTGGTGACCGGCCTGAGCCTCGGCATCATCGAGGGCATGACCAAGGTGTTCTGGCCCGAGGCCAGCGCCACCGTGGTGTTCATGATCATGGCGGTGGTGCTTATGATCCGTCCGGCCGGTTTGTTTGGGAGAGAGAAATGAGCCGGCGCGTCACCATCGCCTACCTCATCGGCCTCGCCCTGTTGTTGGTTGCGCCGGGCTTCATCTACCCGATACTGGTGATGAAGGTGCTGTGCTTTGCCCTGTTCGCCTGCGCCTTCAACCTGCTGCTGGGCTATACCGGGCTGCTGTCCTTTGGTCACGCCGTATTTCTGGGCACGGCGGCCTATGTCACCGGGCATGCCCTGAAGGTATGGGAACTGCCAACGCTGCTTGGTCTGGCAGTCGGCACTCTTGCGGCGGCGGCGCTCGGCTGGGTGATCGGCAGTCTCGCCATTCGCCGTCAAGGCATCTACTTCGCCATGGTGACGCTGGCGCTGGCGCAAATGGTGTTTTTCCTGTTTCTGCAGGCGCCCTTTACCGGGGGCGAGGACGGCCTGCAGGGGATACCGCGCGGCACGCTGTTTGGTCTCGATCTGGCCAACGACGTCAATCTCTACTACCTGGTGCTGGCGATCTTCGCCGGGTCCTTCTGGCTGATCCAGCGCACCATCCATTCGCCTTTCGGACAAATCCTCAAGGCCATCCGTGAGAATGAGCCCCGCGCGATCTCGCTCGGTTACGACGTCGCCAAGTACAAGCTGCTGGCTTTTGTGCTCTCTGCCGGGCTGGCCGGGCTGGCCGGTGCGACCAAGACGCTGGTGTTCAAGTTTGCGACGCTCACCGATGCCCACTGGCACACCTCCGGCGAGGTGGTGCTGATGACCCTGCTGGGCGGCATGGGCACGGTGTTCGGCCCGGTAGTCGGGGCGACGGTGATTGTCACGCTGCAAAACGAACTTGCCGACAAGGTGGGTTCGCTGGTCACCGTGATCATGGGCGCGATTTTCGTGATCTGCGTGCTGGCCTTCCGCCGCGGCATCGTCGGCGAATCGCTGGCGCTCTATAAGCGCATGATCGGCCAGAAAGCTTGAGAGTTATGTCCGCGGCAAAGCCGGGGACGGTATCCCTTGCGGACGGCGCTGATGAAGCAACTGCGCTACAAGGCGGTCGAGCAAGAAACGCTCTCCTCGCCGTAGCGGATGGCGGGACGGCGAATCAGGGCTTGCGCAGCAGCGCAATCAGCATTGCAATCGCCATCGCTGTGAAGGCGATCAGCGACCATTCGGCGATCGACAGGCCGGGAAACTTCCAGCCGGCTTCGGAACACAGGCCGGAGGCTTCGAACATCAGCGGCCACTGGCTGCCGGCCCAATTGACGAAACTTTCCCACCACGGCTGATCGGCCGTGCAACTGACGCCCTTGGCCCATCGCTGCAGCCAGGTTTGATAGGCCGCAATCCATACGCCGGTGAGCGTGGTGGCAAGCATGACGAGCGCCGACGCGCGTCGCGTAAGCACTGATCCGGCCAGGGCCCACGCCGCAATGGCTTCGAGCGCCAAAAGCAGATAGAGCATGCGCTGCAGAATGCACAGCGGGCAGGCGGCGAGGTTCATGGTATGGGCCAGAATCAGGCCACCCGCGACCAGGCCAACTGCCGTCAAACCCGTGGCGGCAAACAATCCGCGCGGCGTGAATAGCAGGCGCAGAAAATCCATCGCTTAGTTGCCTGACTTTTCCTTGCGCGCCTTGGCGATCATGGCGTCGGTGAGTTTCAGCAGTTCGTCGTAGTTGCTTGCCGCCTCGTTGTTGATCAGGAACTTGCCATCCACCGCCAGTGCAGGAACGCCCGCGATGCGGGCGGCGGAGGCTTCCTGGTCGGCGCGCTGCACCTTGCTCTGCATCGAGAAGGAAGCCAGCGCATCACCGAACTTCTTGCTGTCGATGCCCTTGCTCGCGGCCCAGGCGACTACCGCTTCGTCAGTCTTGAAATTGACGCGCTGCTCGTGGATGGCGATGAACACCGCGGCATCGAGCTTGGCCAGATCGCCGGTTGCTTCCAGTGCAAAGTAGATGCGGGAAAGGCGCGCCCATTCGGGACGATTGAAACTCACCGGGATGCGGCGGAACGTGACATCTTTCGGCAACTTGGCCGCCCACGGCGTGATCAGGGGGTGGAAGTCGTTGCAATGGTTGCAGCCGTAGGAAAAGAATTCGATGACCTCGATCTTGCCCTTGGGGGTCGCCAGCGGCGGAGTGATCGGCTTGAAGTCACGGCCGGCCTGTGGTTCCGCGGCAAGGCCGATGCTCGACAGGGCAAACGAGGAAATGAGCGTGACAAACAGCCAGGCAATGATTCGCTTCATGAAAGTCTCCGGAGAAAGTGGATTTGAGTGGAATTGTATGACAGCGTTCCCCATACAATGGACGAAGACGCAAAAATTGTGAAGGAGCAGGGCATCGATGGATCGTTTGGCGGCAATGCAGACCTTTGTACGAGTGGCCGAAGCGGGGAGCTTTACCGCTGTGGCGGACCAGATGAATGTGGCGCGCTCGGCAGTTACGCGCCAGATTGCGGCGCTGGAGGCGCATCTGGGCGTCAAGCTGATTGCCCATGCCGCGACATCCTCGACCGCATCGACGAAGCAGAGGGCAGTCTCGACGGCGAGGGGCAAACGCTGCGCGGCACAATTCGCGCCAGCGTGCCGATGACCTTTGGCCTGCTGCATCTGACCCCCCTGATACTCGAGTTCTCGCAGGCTCATCCCGACATCCGCATCGATCTCGACTTCAATGACAGGCGGGTCAACCTGATCGAAGAAGGCATGGATTTTGCGCTGCGCATTACCGATCGTTTGCCAGAAACCACCGTGGCGCGGCGCCTCACGACTTGCCGCTCGGTGGTCGTGGCATCGCCGGCCTATCTCAAGCGGCATGGCGAACCCGGACATCCGGATGAACTAACGCGGCACGCCTGCCTTGCCTATTCCCTGACCTCGCGCTCGAGTTGGCCTTTCATCATCGATGGCGTGGCGCATTCGGTGGAGATCAGCGGGCCGATCACCGCCAACAACGGCAATGCCCTGCAGGAAGCTGCGCTGCAGGGAATGGGGATTGTCCATGAACCGACTTTCATTGCTGCCGATGCCATCCGCGAGGGGAAACTGGTACCGATCCTGAAGGCATTCCCGACGCCGGTGCTGGACATGTTTGCAGTGTTTCCCGGTACTCGTTTTGTACCCCAGCTAGTGCGGGCCTTTGTCGATTTTCTTGCGGCTCGACTGGGTCCCGAGCCGTACTGGGATCGTGGTCTCGGTCTGGAGTAGCCCCTGATGGATATGCCGCGGAATGTTTTCAAGCAGATGCTCGGGGAGCGGCGCCTGCAGGTCGGGCTGTTTGTCGGCCTCGCCAGCGCCTACAGCATGGAGATACTTGCCACGGCAGGTTTCGACTGGCTGCTGATCGATGGTGAGCATGCCCCAAACAATCCGGCCAGCGTCCTCGCGCAATTGCAGGCGGCGGCGCCCTATCCGGTGAACCTGGTAGTGCGGCCGGTGAATCATGATGCTGCCCTGATCAAGCAGTATCTCGACATCGGCGCGCAGACGCTACTGGTACCCATGGTCGAAAGCGTCTCGGAAGCGGCGGCGCTGGTGCGCGCCATTCGCTACCCGCCGCACGGCATGCGCGGTGTCGGCACCTCGCTGGCGCGCGCGGCGCGCTGGAGTGGTGTCGAGGACTACGCAGCGCATGCCAATGAAGAGGTTTGTCTGATCGTGCAGATCGAATCGAAGCAGGGCCTGGCGAATCTTGACGCGATCCTGATGGTGGAAGGTGTCGATGGCATCTTCATCGGCCCGGCCGATCTTGCAGCATCGATGGGCTACATCGGGCAGCCGGGGCATCAGGAGGTCAAGGTAGCGATCGAGGATGCGCTGACCCGGATCGCCGCCACCAGCAAGGCGGCTGGCGTGTTTGTGACCGAGCCGCGGATGGCCCAGCACTACCGGGGTTACGGCGCAAGCTTCATCGCCGTCGGCGGCGACACCTTGCTGCTGCGCAATGCGGCGGTAACGCTGGCCAGTTCCTTTCAGGACAATCCGGCTACACTTTGATTTTAGCTACGGCCGCCGCGCTTAACGCCGAAGAAACCGGCGTTAGCCTTCACTGAAACTTCGTTTTGAATTTGAAAGCACGCCATGAAGAACCCCGAACTCCTGCGCAATAGCTGTCTGATCAACGGCGAGTGGTTGGCCGCTACCGGTGCCAGCATTGAAGTCCGCAACCCGGCCAACGGCGAACTGGTGGGCTCCGTGCCGAGTTTCGGCGCTGCCGAAACCCGCCGCGCCATCGATGCGGCGCAGGCGGCTTTTCATCCGTGGCGGGCCAAGACAGCGGCCGAGCGGGCCAGGATCCTGAAACGCTGGTTCGAACTGATGATGGAGAATCAGGAAGACCTGGCGCGGCTGATGACGCTGGAGCAGGGCAAGCCGCTGGCCGAGGCGCGCGGCGAGATTGCCTACGCCGCATCGTTCATCGAGTGGTTCGCCGAGGAAGCGCGGCGCGTGTACGGCGAAGTGATTCCCTCGCCGCTGACGGACCGCCGTCTGATCGTGCTGAAGCAGCCGATCGGTGTCTGCGCCGCGATCACGCCATGGAACTTCCCCGCGGCGATGATTACACGCAAGGCCGCGCCCGCGCTGGCCGCCGGCTGCACCATGGTGGTCAAGCCGGCGGAGCAAACCCCGTTGTCGGCTCTCGCTCTTGCTTATCTGGCGCAGGCCATCGGCGGCGAGCTGACGTCGAACCCGAAAGTGCTGAAGCTGTCCTTCACCGGTTCGACCGAGGTGGGGCGGCTGCTGATGGGGCAGTGCGCCCCGACCATCAAGAAGCTCTCGCTGGAACTCGGCGGCAATGCGCCTTTCATCGTCTTCGACGATGCCGATATTGATGCGGCCGTGGCGGGCGCGATGCTCTCCAAGTACCGCAACACGGGGCAGACCTGCGTGTGCACCAATCGCTTCCTGGTGCAGGAGGGCGTGCACGACGCCTTCGCGCAGAAGCTCGCCGCCGCGGTGGCCGGGCTCAAGGTGGGCAGCGGGCTGGAGGATGGCGTGACGCAGGGGCCGCTGATCGATGGCGCCGGGCTGGCCAAGGTCGAGGAACTGCTGGCCGATGCGGTTGCGCAGGGCGCGCGCGTGTTGTGCGGCGGCAAGCGCCACACGAAGGGCGGCACTTTCTTTGAACCGACCGTGCTGTCTGGTGCGACGCCATCAATGCGTCTGGCGCGCGAGGAAATCTTCGGGCCGGTGGCGCCGATTTTCAGTTTCAAGGACGAAGCGGAAGCGGTACGTATGGCCAACGACACCGAGTTTGGCTTGGCCGCCTATTTCTACAGCCGCGACATCGCCCGTGCCTGGCGCGTCGGCGAGGCGCTCGACTGCGGCATGGTCGGCATCAATTCGGGCATGATTTCCAACGAGGTGGCGCCCTTCGGCGGCGTCAAGCAGTCGGGCCTAGGGCGCGAAGGCTCGAAATACGGCATCGAGGAATACCTGGAGATCAAGTATCTGGCCATGGCCGGACTGTGACAGCGCGATGAGCAGGCGGTGAAGCTCCCGGCCTCGATGCGGGCGCTGGGTCATCGCCCGTTCCGTCTGTACTTCTTCGGTCAAGCGATTTCCATCCTCGGTTCGTGGATCCAGCAGGTCGCGCTGGCCTGGCTGGTATATCGCCTGACCGGCTCGGCGGCGCTGCTGGGGCTGGCGGCCTTCGCCGCGCTGGCGCCGATGTTCGTGGTCGGGCCGCTGGCAGGCGCGTGGATCGACCGCCACGACCGGCGCCGGCTGTTGATGCAGGTGCAGGTACTGCTGTTCGTCCAGGCCAGTGCACTCGCGGCGCTGACCTGGTTCGACCTTATCGGGCCGACGGCGATCATTCTCATGTCATTGTCGCTGGGCATCCTCAACGCCTTCGACACGCCGCTGCGCCAGTCGCTGATTCCGCCCATGGTCGGCGGGCGTGAGGACCTGCCGAATGCGCTGGCGCTGAACGCCATGCTGTTCAATCTCGGTCGTTTCGTCGGCCCGCCGATTGCGGGACTGATGCTGGGCTTCATGTCCGAGGCGGCCTGCTTTCTGCTCAATGCATTTTCCTATCTGGCGCTGCTGTGGGGCGTGGCCGCCATGCGTTTGCCGGCGAATGCCAAGTCCGGCGGCAGCGTCGGCCATGTCTTCAAGGAAGGCGTCCGCTATGCCCTCGACACCTGGCCGATACGCACGCTGCTGATCGTGCTGGCGCTGCTCAATTTCACCGCCTCGGCCTATGCTGTGCTGCTGCCGGTCTTTGCCCGGGAGGTGTTCCACGGCGACGCGCGTACGCTGGGCCTGCTGTGGGGCGCGGCCGGTTGCGGCGCATTTGCCGCGACGCTGGTGCTGGCGACGCGCAGTTCGGTGCGCGGTGGCCTCAATCTGGCGATCTTCTGTGTGGTGCTGGCGGCTCTTGCGCTGTTCGTGTTTCCGCTTACGGAAAATCTGGCGGTTGCCCTGCCGGCGTTGGCGGCGCTGGGCTTTGGCATTTCGGGCGCCAACGTCGGCATCAATACGGTGATGCAGACCATTGCCCCCGATCGACTGCGCGGCCGCGTGGTTTCATTCTTTTCCAGCATCCGCTTCGGTCTTGACGCGGTCGGCGGCCTGATGGCCGGCAGCATCGCCGCGCTGACCACGGCGCCTGCCACCTTGCTCGGCGAATCTGCGATACTGCTGGCCCTTTGCGTCTGGTTGCTGCTGCGCGCCGGACGTCTGCGTCAATCGCTGCCCCACTGATGACCACACCATGATCTCGACCGAAATCCTGCTTGCCTTTCTCGCTGCCTCGACCCTTGTCACTATTGCACCCGGCCCGGACAACCTGATGGTGCTGTCGGTTGGCATCAGTCGCGGACGTTCGGCGGGGATCGGCTTTGGTCTGGGCTGCGCGCTGGGTTGTTTCGTCCATACGCTGTGGGCGACGCTGGGGATCGGCACCGTGGTGCTGGCTTCGGAATCCACCTTCACCACGCTGAAAATGGCCGGTGCGGCCTATCTGGTCTATATCGGCATCAATGCCTGGCTCAATGCCGGAAAGATGGCGCTGATCACGCTCGATCCGGGCAGCTCAGAACCCATCTCCGCGCATCTGCGCCGCGGCTTCATCGCCAACGTGATCAATCCCAAGGTGGCGCTGTTCTTCATCGCCTTCCTGCCGCAGTTCGTCGATCAGTCGCGCGGCGCGGTGTGGCCACAGATGCTTTTGCTGGGCGCCTTGTTTGCGGCGCAGACGGTGGTGATCTTTGGCAGCCTCGGGTGGTCCGCCGGCAGCATCGGCGTACGACTGCAACAGCAGCCGAAACTGGCGGTCTGGCTCGATCGCTGCGCCGGGACGATATTCTTTGCTCTGGCCTTGCATCTGGCCACAGCGGGGCGCTAGTCACCGTATCATCAGCGCCGACTTGTGCGGCGCACAAATTCTGGCATTCCTCTTGCTTTTAGATGTCTGTGACTATGGACAACAGGAGCAATCATGGATGCGACAGAACTTCTCGCGATGCTGACGCTGGCGGCCGTTGCGCCCTATGTGACCGCGGCCGCAGCGTCCTTAATCAGGCGTTCCGGCAGGCCCTCAACTGGTGCGGATGCACCAAGCTGATGCCATTTTAAGACCGTCAGGGTGCGCCCTTCCTGACCGGGATCCATCGAACGTCAGCTAGTTCTTTTGGAGGCGGAAGGTTTTGCGGATCACTTCCAGAGCCTCAGGGCTGTCCCATTCCTTGGCGCCGTAATACTTGCCGACGACTCGCCCCTGGGCATCGACCAGAATGGTCAGAGGAATCTTGTTTGCGCCGAGCATGTTCTCGAGCAGCAGCCGGGTATCGATGAAATGGCTGAAGGCGGTTCCGGACTTTTGCAGGAAGGCCCTTGCGGGCTCCGGGTAGTCGTCGGTTGAAATTCCGATCACCGTGAACTGTTTTCCCCCATAGCGCCGGGAGAGCCGATCAAGCGAGGCCATTTCCTGGCGGCACGGACCGCACCAACTGGCCCAGACGTTGATAATCAGCGGCGTGCCGCGATAATCCGAAAGCAGGCGGGAGGAGCCCGACAGCCCAAGCATCGGCGCATCGCGAAGGATTTCGCCGACGCCCACTTCGCCGGGGGTCTTCGCCGCGGCTGGCGTCGTCGCGCCGAGCAGCAGCAGGATCATCGCAAGGGCAGCTTTCAGGCGCACTGACTTGTTCCCCCATCAGCCGCCGAAGCGGGCCAGCAGTTCCATCAGTGCCTGCTTCTCTTTGGCCGTGAAGGGCGTGCAGACACGCTTTTCGTGCTTGCTGACGAGTTTGTCAGCCTGATGCAGCAGTTTGGCTCCGGCAGCCGTGAGATAGAGGTGTTTGTGGCGGCGATCGGTAGTTGAGGCCAGCCGTTCGACGAGGCCACGCTGGCCGAGTTTGTCGAGCATCGGGACCATCGAGGAGCGGTCAAGGCGAACGGCACTGGCGAGTTTTGACTGGGTCAGGCCGGGGTTCTGCTGCAGAACTTCGAGCACTGAGTACACCGCCGGGCTAACCCCGAGTTCGCTCAGTTCGCCGTCGAAATCCTTGAATACCGCGAGCTGAGCCAGACGCAGGTGGAAGCCGACGTTACCGGTCAGGGAGCCGAGAGAGGTGGCCTTGCGGGAAGTAGGCATGCTTTCAGGTCGGGCAATGTGAATGCCGGCAAGTGTGCCATGTAGATTTGAATCAAACAAGTTGACATCAAACAAGCCACGCCTACAATCTTTCCGTCGCTTGAGGTCTTTCGGATTCCGGCGGGCAAACACCCCACTAAAAACAGGAGGAGACATGAACGTGAAGAAACTTGCATTGGTTCAGACGATTGCTTTGGCATTGGCGGCTGGTTCGGCCTGGGCCGACATCACCATTGGCGTCAGCGTTTCGGCGACCGGTCCGGCGGCGTCGCTTGGCATTCCGGAAAAGAACACCTTTGCCCTGTTGCCGCAAACCGTAGGCGGCGAGAAGGTCAGGTACATCGTGCTCGACGATGCCACCGATCCCAGCACGGCCGTAAAAAATGCCCGCAAATTCACCGGCGAGGACAAGGTCGACGCGATCATCGGTTCGACTGTGACGCCGGGCTCGATGGCCATCCTCGAAGTCGCGTTCGAAACGAAAACCCCGCAGATCGCCATGGCACCGCTGCCGCCCGCGGGCGACAAGGCACCCTGGGTGTTCACCACGCCGCAGAACTTCACCCAGATGGCGATCGCGATTGCGGACCACATGGCCGCCAACAAGGTCAAGACCATCGGTTTCATCGGCTACGCCGATCCCTACGGGCAACTCTGGTTGAAGGCCATCCAGGGCGCGGCCGAAGCCAAGGGCATCAAGATCACCGCATCCGAGGCCTACCAGCGCGCCGATACCAGTGTCACCGGGCAGGCGCTCAAGCTGCTCGCGGCCAATCCGGACGCGATCCTGATCGCCGGTTCCGGCACGCCGGCCGTGCTGCCGCAGGCAACCCTGATCGAGCGCGGCTACAAGGGCAAGTTCTACCAGACGCACGGCATCGCCAATCGCGATTTCCTGCGTGTCGGCGGCAAGAACGTCGAGGGCACCATCTTTCCGGTCGGACCTATGCTGCTGGCCGAGCAACTGGCTGACAGCCATCCGTCGAAGAAGCCGGCGCTCGAGTACATCAAAGTGTATGAGGCGGCTCATGGCGTCAACAGTCGTTCGACCTTCGGCGGTCATGGCTGGGATGCCTATCTGCTGCTGAATCGCGCCGTGCCCGAAGCCTTGAAGAAGGCCAAGCCCGGTAAAGCCCGGCACGCCGGAATTTCGCCTGGCCTTGCGCGATGCGCTCGAGGCAGTGAAGGAGCTGCCGGCCAGCCATGGCGTCTACACCATGAGCGCCAAGGACCACAACGGCTTCGACGGACGCGCCGCAGTAATGGCCACCGTCGAGAACGGTGACTGGAAACTGCTCAAGTAGGCTTGTCATGGGTTTCGGCATCACCGGCCTCGCGGCCTTGCGCCGCGAGGCCGGTATTCGATGCGTTGCCTGATTTCCCTGTTTCGCAGAACCAGGATATCCGAGAGACGTCAGCCATGAAACAAATCGCAAGAAACCCGGCCGAGCTGTTTGCTCAGCCATCGGTAATTCTCGAAACCCGTCCTGACGGCAGCCGGCTGATGCGCTCGGCCATCGCCTTGCCGTCGAGTTCGCTCCGCTGCAGCGGCGAATGGCTGGAACGCTGGGCGCACGAAACGCCCGATGCGGTTTTTCTCGCCGAACGCGGAGCCGATGGCGAGTGGGTAAAGCTTGGTTATGCCGCGGCGCTATTGCGGGTCAAGGCAATTGGCAACGCGCTGCTCGGGCTCAAGCTGTCACCACAGCGGCCGGTCGTGGTGCTGTCGGACAATGGCGTCGAGCACGCGCTACTGATGCTGGCCTGCATGCATATCGGCGTTCCGCACTGTGCCGTGTCGCCGGGCAATTCGCTGATGTCGCGCGATTTCGCCAAGCTCAAGGCCAACGTCGAACTGCTGCGCCCGGGCGTCATCTTCGCCGACCCGGTGGAGCGCTTCATGCCGGCAATCGAAGCGGTGAAGAGCCTGCACGACGGCATCGTGATCGCCGGCAGCAACAGCAAGCCGCAAGCGGGCACCTATGCGTTTGCAGCGATGGAGCAGGCAGGTGTAGACCCGACGGGTCGTTACTCGGCCGTGCAGCGCGCTTTCAAGGCGGTGAATCTCGACACCATCGCCAAGTTCCTGTTCACTTCGGGTTCGATCGGTGCGCCGAAGGCCGTGATCACCACCCAACGCATGATCTGCTCGAACCAGGAAGCCAATGCACAGATCTGGCCTTTCATGGCGATACAGAAGCCGGTGATCGTGGACTGGTTGCCGTGGAGCCACGTCTTCGGCGGCAATTACTGCTTCAACAAGGTGCTGTGCTGGGGCGGCAGCTTCTACATCGACGGCGGAAAACCGGCACCGGGCCTGCTCGAGAAGACGGTAAGGAACCTCACCGAGATCGCGCCGACGCAGTACTTCAGCGTGCCGCGCGCCTACGACATGCTGGTGCCGCTGCTGCGCGACAACGCCGTCTTGCGCAAGAATTTCTTCTCCCGCCTGCAAATCATCTTCTATGCCGGCGCCGCCTTGCCGCAGCATTTGTGGGAAGAGCTGGACCGTCTGGCGCGCATGGAACTTGGCGAACCGGTCACCATGTTGTCATCCTGGGGTTCGACCGAGACCGCGCCGGCCGCCACGGATTGCCATTTCCAGGCGGTGCGCTCCGGCGTGATCGGCGTGCCGATTCCCGGCACCGAACTCAAGCTGGTACCGGTGGCCGACAAGCTCGAAGTCCGCGTCAAGGGACCGAACGTGTTTCCCGGTTACTGGAAGCAGCCCAAGCTGACCAAGGAAGCTTTCGATGAAGAGGGCTTCTACATCATCGGCGATGCGGTCGAGTTCGTCGATCCGCGGAAGCCCGAACAGGGCCTGCTGTTCGACGGCCGCGTGGCCGAGGATTTCAAGCTGACAACCGGCACCTGGGTGCATGTCGGCAGCCTGCGCGTGGCCGGCATCGACGCCTTGTCGCCGGTGGCGCAGGACATCGTGGTGACCGGTCACGACCGCGACGAGATCGGCTTCATGGTGTTTCCCAATATATCCGAATGCCGGCGCCTGACGGGTCTCGCCACTGATGCGCCGGTCGATCAGGTGCTGGGGCATCCGATGGTCAAGGAACGGCTGCGTGAAGGGTTGCTGCGCATGAAACGCGAAGGCGGCGGATCGAGCACCTATCCTTCGCGGATACTGTTGATGGGCGAGCCGCCGTCGACCGAGGCCGGCGAAATTACCGACAAGGGTTACATCAACCAGCGCGCGGTGCTGACTCGCCGTGCAGATCTGGTGGTGCATTTGTATTCCGACGTACCCGACGGCGGCGTCATCACGCTCGGTGCAAATTGAAGGGCGATGCAGTGACTGAACATTTGATCAAAACCTCTTTCGCGGACAGCATCTACACCATCACGCTGGCCCGCCCGGCCAAGCGCAACGCCATCAGCGACCGCTTGCTGGCGGCGCTGGAAAAGGCCTGGGATGCGGCGCCGGAAGATACCCGCGCAGTGATTCTGGCCGGCGAAGGCGAACATTTCTGCGCCGGGCTCGACCTCTCCGAACACCAGCATCGCGAGCCCTTCGGCGTCATGAAGCATTCGCAGGGCTGGCACCGGCTGTTCAACAAGATCCAGATGTCCGGCATGCCGGTGATCTGTGTTTTGCAGGGCGCGGTCATGGGCGGCGGACTCGAGCTGGCAACGGCGACGCATGTGCGCATTGCCGAGCCGTCTACCATCTATCAACTGCCGGAGGGCCGCCACGGCATTTTCGTCGGCGGTGGCGCTTCGGTGCGCGTGGCGCGCATCATCGGCCAGGGCCGCATGTGCGAAATGATGCTGACCGGCCGCATCTACAAGGCGGAGGAGGGCCAGCAACTGGGCCTTTCCCACTATCTGGTGGAAGCCGGCGCCGGCATGGCCAAGGCGCGGGAACTTGCCGGCCGCATCGCGGAGAATGCGCCGATGGCGAACTACGCGATGGTCACTGCGATTCAGCGCATCAGCAACATGTCCACCGACGATGGTTTCTACGTCGAGTCTCTGACCGCCGCGTTGACCCAGACCAGCCCCGAAGTTGCGGCCCGCATCGGCAGCTTCCTCACGCGCAAAAAGGTCTGAACCCGCTGCGCTGAGACTACGGCGCCGGCTTCAGCCGCGCGTGTTCGACTGCGCCGGAAACTCCGCCAGTTCGATCTTTGCCGCCGGCTTCCAGCCCTTTTTGCGGTGTTCCGCCACCACGTTGGTGAAAATGCCGCCGCGCACATACAAGCGTGCGGTGATGCGCATGAAGCGCGGCCGGGTGGCCTTC